>JAKLFN010000006.1 GCA_022711195.1 Bacteroidota bacterium | reverse complement strand
GAAGAATACAATAACATCACCCTCCTGTACCTTGCCAACCGGTTCACCGTTTTTGTCGGTAATAACAATGGGTTTCATGAATTCATCAGTAACGCCAGCATCATAAGATTTCTGCATGGCATCGAGGATGTCAGTTGTTTTTGTTCCGATACCATTCACTATCAGATCGTATGCTTCCCTGATCCTCTCCCATCTCTTGTCGCGGTCCATGGCATAGTACCTTCCAATGAAAGAGGCCACTTTTCCGTTTGATGTCTTAAGATGGCCGAGCAGGTTCCTCATATATCCTATTCCGCTTCTCGGATCTGTGTCGCGACCATCGCCAAAACCGTGGATAAAAACTTTTTCAAGACCATAATCCATGGTCATATCACATAATGAATAGAGATGTTTGTCAAGAGAATGAACTCCTCCGTCGGACATAAGGCCGAAAAAATGTACCTGCTTTTTATTGTCACGGGCATAAGAAAATGCATCAACAAGCACTTTGTTTTTCTTTATCTCACCTGTTTTGCATTCCTTGTTAATTTTCACAAGGTCCTGGTAGATTATCCTTCCCGCCCCGATATTCAGGTGCCCTACTTCGGAATTTCCCATCTGTCCTTCGGGCAGACCGACATCTTCGCCGCAGGCAAAGAGCCTTGAGTTAGGGTATTTCTGCTTCAGAGCTGTAAGGTTGGGTGTCGGGACAGAGCTTATCACATCAGATTTTGACCCGTCGCCTATACCCCAGCCGTCGAGTATCATTAATAATGTTTTCTTATTATTCATAAATCGAGATTATTGTTAATAAAATAACACTGATCCGACAAACTTGTTCAAAAATCAGCAAGGGGCAAATTTAGAAAAAGAAATCTATTAACCACCAGGGGTGTTCAGTTAATAAGAAAAGTACGCAAAGTATCATTTTACAGAACTTTGCGTACTTCCTATCTTCCCGTATTACAAATTTTACCTGCCTGCCACAACAAGTTTTCGTGAGCCCAGGTCAATACCCTTCCGCGAGAGCCGTACAAGATAGAGTCCCTGCTTCAGTTTCAGGTTGTCGATGATAAATTCATCGATACCTGCTTCAGCCTTGTATGTAAGGACAGGAAGCCCCTGCATGTCATATATCTTAATATCAGTTTCTCCGGGGAGAATATCTCCAAACAGTATAACAACCCTGTTTATTGCCGGGTTAGGATAGATCCTGAAATCTGTCTTCCTCTCTTCAGGATTTCTCTTTATTCCGACATCAATATCTGCAAGTGTGTCTGATTCTGCCTGGTATACCTTTTTTGAGACAGCATCCTGGACAAACGCGATGACTTCAATGTTTGATTTATTCAGTTCAGAAATCAGCGGCCATGATTGTTCAATTATTGAGGAGGTCTCTCCTTTTATCCAGGTGCTCTTCAGCGGTATTCCGGCCGCATCAGGAATGAATTTCCTGAAGACATTCAGAAATAATTTCTCACCTGTATCCAGATCAACCACGGTGCTGTCTTCAGTGACGGCAAAATAGAGGGTCAGGTTTTCAGTCGAAATATTGTCAAGAGCCGTAAGCATAGCGCTGACAGTCAGCACACCACCCGATATTTGTGTTGAAATGTCAATATCAAATTGTGCTGGTATAAGACTTCGCTTAATGACATAGTTGCTGTCGATTTTTGTTGCGCTGGTCATATACGAGAAGTATGTAGCATAGTTGATATCATCGGTTCCCCCGTCGATAAAGGAATATGGTGTCCGTGTCAGCCCGTAGAATAATATTCTTGCTCCTGCATCGGCTGTATTGGCCATATAGAACGGATCGTCCGTTACCGGGAAGTTGGTGTGATATTGTATGTTAATAACATCTTCCTTTCTGCTTTTCGAGATCTTATTTACAAGACCATCGGCGTTGAATCCCGATTCATCGGTAAGATTGGTAAAGTGCTCCAGTAATATCTTACGGCTTCGTTCAACAATCCGTATATCATCGAAAGCTATACCGTCATTTTTCATATCGGAGCCATCAGATCCGTAGGCAATCCTGAATACGACATCTGATTTACCTTTCAGCTCATCGAGAGTATGTATTGAATTAACCCATTCATTGTCGGGTTCACCCCTGGTAGTCCATCCCATCGTATTTCCTCCGGGTTTCCCCCTGATGACGGCGGAGTTGTACCACTGTATTCCGTCGTCGATGGCTCCGACAGTCTGCCATTCGTCCCTGTCACCAATTTTATATTGTAACACAGCGCCATCAATATCGCGGGTAAAGATCCTGTAGAGCCAGAGACTTATTTCAGGTCTTTCGATGGTTGTAAAGTCGAAGCATGGAGAGACGATTGAGGAGGATTCCTGGTTTAATCCGGTGTTTCCGAAAGCTGTATACCAGGCTTTCTGACCTGAATATGCCGTGTTTATGGTTTCTCTTCCGGGAAGCCCGAAAGCCCATTTGTTCCCTGCAGTATCACTTTTTATCCATCCTCCCATACCGGTTTCAAAATTCTCTAAATAACCGTCTGAGGGTATTGTAATGGAGGGTTTGATGTAGATATCCTTCCTGACAGTATCATTGCAATCGAGGTAAGTTGTTCTGACAATATACTGTACAGCAAGATAACCTGTATCTGTCTTTGGATATTTTGCCTCCTTCAGTTCTGTACTGAATTCCGGTCCGCCGAATATTCTCCAGCTCTTTGATGCTATCGGGGATGTGGATTTTGTTGTGTCGATAAGTATTATTGAGTCGCCGGGGTGCATACAGTCTTTTTTCCAGTAAAAGTCAGCCACCGGTCTTATCCCGAAATTAAATGTTGACTCTTTTGATGCAGCACAATTATTGACGGTGGTGGCTGTGAGTGTAACTTTCTGGAGTCCGCCGGCGCTATAAAGAAATCCGGCATCTTTCCTGTTGCTTGTCTTGGTGCCGTCGGCTGTTGAAAATTCCCATTGCCACTGAGATACCGGGTCAGATGAGATAGTGTTGTTTTGAAAGCGTGTGGTGTCTGAGCCTCCCTCGATACAGAAATCCTGCGGGGCAAAGGAGACCTGCGGGGCGGCGTAGATTGTAACAGGTACGACAGCCGCTTTGCTGCAGCCGGTCCTCTGACGTGTATATGTATAGGAAACCACTGCAGGCCCGGGCGTTTGGTTAGGATTCAGAAAATTTCCTGTCACCGGACCGGTGAAGAGACCGCCGGTTTCAGAAGGGAATAATTCCTTAAGTCCCATATTTGTACAGATAAGGTCGGCTGAGGTCAGGTTTTTGATGAAAATATCTCCAATACTGTCTACTTCAATCCCTTTCGAGATCTCATAGTCAACATCATCCCATTTATATGTAAAATAGAGAGTATCAACACCATTGCCGGCTGCCGGTACATTATAATCTGCATCAGTGTCTCCCAATGTATAGATCAGCGTATTCTTCTTATTTGAAAATCCTGTGATCTCAACAATACCGGTAGTGGGTAAGCCAGTAATCCTGATATTATATGTTGTATCTGAATAACATATTACTGATGGTATATCGGCGAAAGTGCCTAATGCCTTTCGTATAATGGTCTCGTCGGAATATGATGCCGAACATTTATTTGTATCAGTAATATTATACCTGATCTCATGCTTACCCTGCCCGGCAAGGTCGGGGAAAAGTCTTTCGCCAGAGACCCCGTTACCGGTGAATGTACCTCCTGATTGATTTGGAACAAGAAGGATGGATCCTCCGTCGATATTGTAAGTTGAATCGAGGGGGAAGTATGGATCGGGTAATTTATTTACAACTACGGTATCGCGCAAAAGTTCACTGTAACAGCCATTCAGAGACCTGTACTGGTATGAAACAGGATACGAGGCACCAGGAACCACGATTGAAGGATCAGCATAAGCGGAACCAGGTTTTGTATCAGACAGAAGATCGCCGGTCCATATGGCAGTTCCGCCGAGAGGGTACAATCCTTCGATCGTGATATATTCCCTGGGATTATTCTGACAATATTCAGGATCAAGATTCAGTATCCTGATTTTTGTACTTACCGAGTCGATCCTGAACGACTGGTTTATCTGGTAGAATATTCCCAGATGTGTATATGAAAAGAACAATTTATCCACATCCATTCCGGGTCTCATCTTCCCCGGATCGATTGTTGCATTGATCCCTGACTGGGTGAGGATGGCATCAGGATCGGTACAGGTAAATCCCAATATTGTTGTAAAAGCATCGGTCGGAACACCTGAAACGCTTATCATGTCAGGTCCGCTGTTATGGCAGTAAAGAGGATCAAATCCAACAAAAGAAGAGACATTAGGATTGACATAAACAATTTTCGATGCCTGCATTGAACAGTTATGTGCTGAATAAGGAATATTGAGCAGATAGCTTAGTGTATGCGGGCTTCCTGCAGAACCTGCTTTTTCTGGTGAGAAGATATTCCCTGTGACGCCGGTTCCTGAAAAGACACCACCCAGGTCAATCACATTAGAAGACAGAGTAACGTCGCTTTCCGAAACGCTGTACTGATCTTTTGGAATCAGTATCCGTGCCAGGGGCCTGCTCGACACACTCGAACCCACCTTGGCCGGAATATTGGACGATTTTGGAATAACTGCAAATGTTATGTCTGCATTGCTGTCGATATCTTCAACCTGAAGAAGAGTATACTGTATTCCTGTAGCACCCGCTATCGCCACTCCATTCCTGTACCACTGGTATGTTGATGCACCTTCACTTTTATAAAAGTCATAATAATATTTTCCCCTGAGCACCTGCCCTGCAGACCTGATCCCTTCAATACATACCTGGCTGGCCACCGGTGTTAAAGAAGAGGGATCAACCACAGGTAATGTAAGGGAACTCGCTACCGGTGTTCCTGCGAACGGGTAACCTGGTGTAGAGACTGGTGTCACCTCGAATGAGAGTGTATAACCTTCATCCTCCGGGGTGACAAGATATGTCTGGTTGGTCGCTCCGGGGATCGGAGTCGTTCCGTTTCGCAGCCACCTGAATGTGCTGGTACCCTGCGAATCGCCCGGATCCTCATCATCATAAACATAACTTCCTGACAGCGTGGAACCTACGGCTGCAGTACCACCGATCAGGACATTTGAGGCTGTCGGCTGTGAATTGGCCGGACCAATTACAGGGCTTTCAACCCAGTTTCCGGTTTTAACATCTCCTGTGGCCGCCACCGGAGTGACCCGTATCTTAAAGTATCTCCCCTGTTCGCTGTTCTTTATTACATGGGAGATTCCGGTTTCGCCTGAGATAGGAGTAAATGTTCCTGTCGGTGCATCATGCGAATACCATTGAAAGAACGTTCCGCTTTCAAGATCACCCTCAGTATCAGAATATGAATAATGCCCCGTCAGAAGACCGTTTACATCGAGCGAACCGGTAATTGGCTGAATTGCTGCAACCGGAGGATCGTTGACAACCGGACCTATCCAGATAACTGAGGTTGCCATTAACCCCGGAGATGCACCCGTAAGGGCCGTCGGAACTACAGAAAATCCAATATAACTTCCAAGCTGTGCGTCAGTTAGTTTATATGAGGCTGAAGTAGCCAGAGGTATCGCAGAGAGATCTGCCCCTGCTAAGGAGGTTCCGGTATACCACTGGTAAGAAGGAGTACCCCTGGAGTCACCATCTGCATCGGAATAAGAATAAGATCCGTAGAGAGTAATCCCTGACCTGGGAAGCCCTGAAATGCTGACATTACCGGCTACCGGCCTGGCATTGACTGTAACATTATAAACAGAAGGAGCTGTTGCGGTACAATTATTTGAATTTACATAATTCACAGATAGTGTCTGTGCCCCGGGAGAATTCCATGTTACTGTCACAGAATTCGTTCCTCCTCCTGCAGTGATCAATCCTCCGGGAGATATTGTCCATGAATATCCGGTCATTAAGGGATCAGTCGAATATACATGTCCTGAGGTATTTACATTCGGGGAAGCTGGTCCGCTGACAGAAGGCACCGGTAATGGATTTACTGTAACAGGAAGCGAGGTTGCCGATCCGGCTTTACAAAGATTGCCGTCAGTATAATTGACACTTACATTCTTTGATCCCGCGGTGTTCCATGTTATTGTAACCGAATTGTCAGCCGAGCCTCCTCCGGCTGTTATTGCTCCACCAGGCGAGACAGTCCATATATAATTGGTCATACCCGGAGTAGTCGAATATAAATTACCCGATGAATTTACACATACCGACGTGGGGCCGGTCAGAGGTGGTGAAGGCAACGGATGTACCGTGATGGGTTTGATAAAAGCTGTCGAAGCCCTGCAACCATTTGCATCTGTATAGTTTACATCAACTGATTGAGCTCCTGTGGTATTCCATGTCACAATGATCATATTACCGTTACCACCTGAAGTAATAAGGTTCCCTGGTGATACATTCCAGGTATAAAGGGTCATATCTTCCTCAGTGGTATATACATTGCCACCTGTTGTTGTGCAAACCGGGGAAGGACCTGTTATTGCCGGGGCAGGTAAGGAATTGACTGTGACCGGTTTAACAGTAGGTGTCCCGGAAGAACATCCGTTTGAGTTCGTATAATTCACACTTACTGACTGGGCTGTAGCAGAATTCCAGGTCACTTCAACAAAATTATCTGTAGCATTACCTCCATCTGTGATTGTACCACCACCTGAGATGATCCATGAATAACCTGTCATTCCGGCATCTGTCGTATATACATTACCTGTAGAATTAACACATGTCGAAAAATCTCCGTCAATCAAAGGCGTGTTTGCTGTATTTACTATCAACACCAGGCTGACAGAAAATGATTGATAACAGAGTGTTGCGGGACTTGTTATTCTGATACCTGTGATCGTTAAAACTTTTCCATTGTTCTCGGGAGTCAGCAATCCTGTCTCAAAGGAGGGATCTGCATCTGCGTCGACTCCTGTTACCGGGGTCTGAGGAACACCGGCAATAGAATAATATACTGTTGATGTGGTTCCGGCCAGCAATCCTGTAAGGTCAATAGTTGCAGCTGAACCCGAACAGACTGCGTGGTTCTGTGATGCGCCTGTCAGTGTTGGCAAAGGATTTACTGTTATGGTTGCCGTTCCGTCATCAAAGCTGGTGCTTCGCGAGCAGGATGTCGTCTGATCTGTTACCGATACAATAACATAATTTGTTGTTGTTGTAACAGTTGGTGTATATGCAGCAAAAGGTGTTCCGCTCACTACTCCCGTGGCGGAACGGGTAGGCCCTCCGTTTTCGGTATATAAAATGGTATAGGGACCTGTCCCTGCTGATGACGTCCAGGTAAGCATCCCTGATCCTGATACGCAGAATGGTCCGTTTGCAGTTAAGGTTCCCTGGGGCAATGGATTTATCGTTATGGTTGCTGTTCCATCATCAAAGCTGGTGCTTCGCGAGCAGGTCGTTGTCTCGTCGGTGACCGATACGATTACATAATTCGTTGTTGTTGTAACAGTTGGTGTATATGCAGCAAAAGGTGTTCCGCTCACAACTCCCGTGGCGGAACGGTTAGGCCCTCCGTTTTCGGTATATAAAATAGTATAGGGACCTGTCCCTGCTGATGACGTCCAGGTCAGCATCCCTGATCCTGATACGCAGAATGGTCCGTTTGCAGTTAAGGTTCCCTGGGGCAACGGGTTTACTGTTATGGTTGCTGTTCCATCATCAAAGCTGGTGCTTCGCGAGCAGGTCGTTGTCTCGTCGGTGACCGATACGATTACATAATTTGTTGTTGTTGTAACAGTCGGTGTATATGCAGCAAAAGGTGTTCCGCTCACAACTCCCGTGGCGGAACGGTTAGGCCCTCCGTTTTCGGTATATAAAATAGTATAGGGACCTGTTCCTGCTGATGACGTCCAGGTCAGCATCCCCGATCCTGTGCCACAGAATGGTCCGTTTGCTGTTATGGTTCCCTGGGGCAACGGGTTTACTGTTATGGTTGCAGTGCCTTTAGTAAATCCATTATAACGCGTATTTGAGTTAGACTCATCAGTGACTGAAACAAGGTCGTAAACTGTTGTGGATGTAACTGTCGGGGTGAAAGGAGCAAATGGGGTACCGCTGACAATTCCAGATACTGAACGGTCGGAGCCTGAGTTCTCTTTGTAAACAATTGTGTAGGGCCCTGTTCCTGTCGTTGCAGTCCACGTTAACAGTCCTGCTCCCGATTCGCAAAATGGGCCGTTTGCATTAAGGCTGCCCTGAGGAAGCTGTCCCAGGACTTTTCCTGCAAACAAGGTCAGGAACAAAACCAATATTGACAAATTTCTTTTCATTTCAATATACCCTTACTGATGTATTAAAACCTGAATTTCAGGAAGCAGATCATTGAGTTATTCTCATAGCTGTTGCTTCCGGACACGATAATATTATCTGCTCTGTCGGAAACGACATCATTTGCTGACTGAATGCCTGTTCCGCCTGTGATCTTCTTCCTGTTCTCAACCGGTGTTCCTGAAGCATCAATAGAAAAAATGAGCATCCTGGCAGAAAGGCCTGTCCCAAATTGTCCGGCCAGAAGAAATGAGTTCGACTTATACCTGCACATAGCCTTAATGGTATATGGTGTTTTTATCGTATTCGATGGTTCTATGTCGAGGATATGTTGATACTCAGGCTCTGCGTCGAGATCAGCAGTCATTTTCCACAGATACCCCTGCTGGTCGGCTATTCCTGTGCCTATAGTTCCGGCGATCATATATCCGTCATTCAATACTTCGAAATCGGAGGCAGTTTCATTTTTAACTCCTCCTATAATCTTTGGTTCCACAGTAAACCCGTCGGAATTAAGCCTGACAATCATAATGTTTGTTCCTGCCTGTTCTGAAGAAGGTCTGTCGGATCTGTCAGTTGTGCCCACAATGATATAGCCGCCGTTCATTCCCGGTTTTACTGCTACACCCTCGTCGTTACCGATAAAACCCACAGCAGGGATCTCTGCCAGTATATCGAGTTGTTTGTTCAGCCGCAGAAGAAGTATATCTTTTTTCCCCGCTGCATTACCGGTGACTTCTGTGGCAGGTTCCCTTTTTACATCAGTGGTTGCCAGCACAATAAAACCTTCTGTTGTTTCTATTAAATCGATACCGTACTGATTTCCCGCTGCCGGAAATATTTTTGTCCTTATCAGTGAAAGATCGGCATTAAGGTGAATGACAATTATATCTTTTTGTGAGTTGGCACCTATGACGTAGCCTGTTGAAATTACCGAACCGTCATTAAGCACTTTGATCTTTGCCGCCGAGCCTTCGGTCGTGCCGAAAGTCATCATCTGACCAACCAGGTTTCCGTCGTTACCGGTTCTGATGATACCTGCTTTTTTCAACGGATTCCTGCCGTCAATACTGTCGGTCAGCTGTCCGCACAGGTAATAACCATCTTCAGCAGCAGCAATGCCAAAACCAGAATCTTCATAAGCTTCGCTGAAATATTTCAGAATGGTATCTTCATCGGTAACTCCTTTTTCACATGAAGCTAACAGAACAAGGACCAATGCAGCCAAAATTCTTCCTTTCATCTCCTGTTACTTTCTTTTTGTAGGTTTATAAAATATCTGTGTGTAGCCAAGGCTGATACACATGTCATTTAAATTATACTTATCATCCTTATAGCCGTAGCTTTCAAGGATTCCAGCTGATTCCCCTTCCCTGATCACCTGGTTGTAAAGTCCAAAATTCCCCCTGACTTCAAAATTGACATATCCTCTCGGAATTTTATATTTCACGCCAATACCGGCCTGGCCGAAAAGATCCATCTTAATTCTCGAGTCCTGCCTGTCGACATTGAAAATGGTTTGCGGAGTAAAGTTCTTAACCCCTATTTCGTCAAAAGAGACTTTTTTGGCGGTTGTCTGAAGGTTGAATGCGGGTCCGGCGCCTGCGCGTGCGTATGCCGTAAGTTTGCCAAACGATGCGATCTTATAGGTGACTGTAACAGGTATCTCAAGCCTGCTATGAATTTCACTGTAATCGGCGACTGCGAAATCGAAGAGCTGTTCTGAACTCGATAAAGAGAAGCTGGAGTATCCTGGTTCGATATTGACTTCCAGCGCGGGATTAACCATATATTTTGCTTCGAGCGAAATAAACAGGTTCAGTTTATTCTTATATTCCTTAGGCGTCGGTGTTCCCGAAACAGATTCATGATCAACAAAAGTCACAAAAGGAAGGTTGGTTCCTGCATGCAGTACAAGCTGCAGCACCGGTTTTACGTTGAAGTTATTATAAAGGTAAACAAAGCTTGCATGGTCTGTCGGGCTCAGCTGGTATTCAGGATTTGTTTTCAGGAACTGCAGCATTGCTGAATCAGCCTCACGTATCTTATCATCGAGAAGGTAAGCCTGAATGAGGAGCTTATAAGCTGCAAGCTGCTCTTCACGCTTGAATCCCGAACGCATGCATTCACGAAGTGCATCAGGGATCTTTTCAACCTGGCCCCTGTCGTATAATGATTGTGCCTCTTCGAGCTTCCTGGCACAACTGGTGGTCTCCTGACAAAGAAGGGCCGCCGGTGTGGCAAAAAGGAGAAACGCCTGGAGCAGGATAACCTTTAACGGAAATGATGAATTCATCGTATCGATTCCTTTATCTGACAACATTTACCTTTATATTATAATCTTTTTCGGTGCAGGTCTTTTCCAGTGGGATATCCTTCCCTACATAGGTATTCCATTCCTCCTGGTCAAGATTCCTGGAGACAAGGGTACAGATGTCTTTTGCCAGGTAATCGACATGTGTCGGCCTGCTGACAATATTCTTCTCCTGTGCCCATGTGCCTGACACAATCAGCTGTCCGTCGGAACTGAACTGGATCATCAGAACGAATGCCTTATCGTCGGTGAATGTCACCGGCGGCTCGGTAAGATCATTAATGTTATTATATATCTTAAGTGATTTGTCCTGGCTTGCAGTTGCCATCTGATCCAGTACCGGATTAAACTGGATATCCGTTATCTGTGCGTTATGTGCCTTGACGTTTGATATTCTTACCCGTTTCTCAATATCCCACAACTCGACATTCCCGTTCTGGTCACCGATGGCCAGTGTATTGGCATTGGGCCTGAACTGTAAAGTTGTAATCTCTTTCAGATCGGTGGGAAGCCTGAAATTATCTGATACCGATTCAGGATCCCAGAGGATAACATTCCCTTTCTCACTGATACCGGCAAGATATTTTCCGTTTGAAGAAATGTCAATTGATACGATTTTATTCCCTCCTGCA
The DNA here is from genome assembly GCA_022711195.1 of Bacteroidota bacterium. Next base: position 16,355 of record JAKLFN010000006.1, on the reverse strand, counting down.
GCAATATCAGTACTGGTTCGGGTGGCAAGATCCCATTTCATGACCTTGCCGTCGAGAGCGGCCGAGTAAAGATATTTCCCGTCAAATGAAAAGATCAGTGACTTTACTACACCTGCATGCCCTGAAAGTGTATATTGTACACTATTTCCTTTCAGCGGTATCATACGTATGGAAGAATTATTGCTTCCGCAGGCAAGCCAGGAAGCGTCAGGACTGACCGCCAGTACTTCAATTATATCGGTTCCGGAATAAATTACCTGGTAAGTCTGTTCTTTCCCGTCGAGTGTCCACTTCAGCACTTTATTATCATACCCAGACGTATAAAATTCACGCTTCCCCGGGACAAACGCAATGCTACGTACCCCATTATGAGTGAATGTCTTATAATTCACGTTCCCATATTGCCGGGCTACATCATACAATCCGTTGTAAATATCTGCATCGTTGGGCAGTCCTTCGTTTTTCTTATTAAAAAGATATGCCTGGTATGCAAGTAATGTCTTGAGATCCTTCTGCACCGTATCGACCTGCAGCGATTTTACTGCAATCGATTTTCCTATTGAAAGCATTCTCCTGCGTAGTGCATCGTTTTTTGCAAGCCGTTCCTGTTCTGCGCTGAGAAGGGCTCTCTCCCTTGCTCTCCTGGCAGAATCGGCCTGTTCGAGGGCAGATTTTTCTGCAGCTTTTGCCAGGGCGGCATTCCTCTCTGCCCGTGTCTGCTGTCTTTGGGCATTATCTTTCTGAATCAGGGCTTCAGCCTCGCTTTTTCGTGCTGCTATAGCGCTGGAGTCTGCTAAAGCCCTGGCTATCAGTGCCGAATCCTTTTGTATCTGGGCAAATTGTTCCTGGCGCTTAGCCTCATTTGCATTTATCTCAGCCTGTACGGTTGCCTTGTCGGCGGCTATCTTCTGTACGAAGGCAAAAAGCATGAATCCGCCTGAAATTATTGCAGCCCCTCCAAGGATCATTGCAACGATCCTTGTCCTCCGTATCTGGCGTTTCTGAAGCCTGATCTTTGCCTCCTCCTCATCGAGATATGCTTTCTCGCTGGTATGAAGGTAAACCATAGCTCGCTCAAAAGCAGGATCATATCTCTGTGCCCATGTAAGTGTTGGTTTCTGCTGGTCGCGCCAGTTTATTGATAGCTGGAGATCAGGAGGCCTGAGCAGGCTGGCTTTCCCCTGCTGGTACATTGCCGAGGCTTCCGACAGACGAAGGTACATCTGAACCGAGGCTGCCTCATTATCGACCCAGTCTTTGAGCCTGTCCCAGAGCCTCATCAGGCTCTCATGAGAAAGGTCTATAATGGAATCTTCGTTGAGTTGTATATCCTGCCTGGGCGTAAGAAATGAGCGCGAGGGGATACGGAATCTTTCAACGACATCGAACAGCTCTTCGGAAGTGCACTGAATTACTGATTTTAATACAGTCACACTCGAGGGGTGACGTATTCCTTTATTGTCGGCACCCTTTTCGGTGATCGTCTTGAACAGTTTCTCACATATCTCCTTTCCCCGCGGCGTCAATTCCTCATAAGCCTCGTTGGCATGACGCGACATGGCATCGCTCATCGTCCCAACAGAGTCATAGTCGGTATGGCTCAGCGCCCGTCCCGGGTCGTCGAGTTCCTGCCAGTACGTCCATGTTCTCATCAGGGCATGTTGCAGAACAGGGAGCTGGTCGGTACGGTCGCCGATATCGCCGAGGATGGTCTCAACGAGGTTTTTGTCGATGGTAGCTCCTGCATACTTAACCGGGCCTTCGATAACCTGCCGGTAATTCTCACGGTTCATATGAGGGACCAGGTAATTGCTATTATTAATCAGTTGCGTGAGTCCCTGGTAATGTGCGCATTCCCCGATAAAGTCGGAGCGCATGGTAATTATTGTATAAATATTTGAAGAGGTCTGGTTTACAGCGTTAACTATCTTCCCTACAAATCCTGCGGCCTGTGCGCCTTTATCGCCACCGGCGCTGAGGGTGCTGTATCTGAACAATTCTTCAAACTGGTCGATTACAAGGAGTACCTTTTCATTTTTTGTGATCAGGTACTTGCTTATCGTATTGGTAATACCATCGGGCGAAAGGTGCATATCGAGGACGATGCTTTCGGGAGCCACTTTCTGCAACCCGGTCTCGACAAGATGTTCCGATATTGATACGCCCAGATTTCCGAAGGGATCATTCCCCGGCCTGAACATTATTATCCTCCAGAACGAGGAATCACTCTTCTCATAATCTCTTATCTGTGGCAGCACACCGCAATAGATCAGGGATGATTTACCGGTCCCTGAAGCCCCAATAACAGTAATAAAACGATTTCTGAGAAGCTTATCCAGAACCTCCCTGCTCTCATTCTCACGTCCGAAGAAGAGGTCGCTCTCTTCGGGAGCAAAGGGCCTCAGCCCGGGAAAGGGATTGAATTTCAGGGCCTCACTTATTGATCCCATAACCGAAAAGTATATCGTTACTCATTAAACTCTGATTCCTATAACAAGAATATCATCAACCTGCTCGTTCCTGCCTTTCCAGCTGTTAAGCCTTTCCAGAAGGATATCTTTCTGTTCTTCCATCGGTTTGTCGCTCACTTCAACCAGCAGATCCTCAAAATGCTTATACATGAATTTCTTGTTTTCAGGACCTCCGAACTGATCGGCATATCCGTCGGAGAACAGGTAGATACAATCGCCATCCGACAGAATGATCTTATTGTTTTTGAACAGCTGTGGTTCTGATCCTTCAAATGCGCCAATAGGGAACCTGTCGCCTTTATATTTGATAAGCTTCTTCTCCCTGACCAGGTAAAGCGGATTGTTGGCTCCGGCAAATTCAGCCTGACGTGTACTCATGTCAAGTATGCAGAGCGCCATATCCATCCCGTCTTTAATCGATCCCGAGCTCTTATTTTCATTAAGGGTTGTAATGACTCCCTTGTTCAGCTCGTCGAGAATGACACTTGCCGACCTGGCTTTTCTGACGTTTACAACATGGTTCAGCTGGTTGAAACCGACAATTGACATGAATGCTCCGGGTACACCATGACCTGTGCAGTCGACTGCCGCGATCATAAAGAGTCCTTCGGCTTCGTGGACCCAGTAAAAATCGCCACTGACGATATCCTTGGGGAGATAAAGTATAAAGTAATTCTGAAGATGTTCACCGATCAGATTAAAGGAGGGCAGGATAGCATTCTGTATCCTGCGTGCATAATGGATGCTGTCCATGATATGCTTCTTCTGATCCTCGATCTCTTCTTTTTGTTTTTCAATTCTCAGGGTACGTTCTTTTACTTTTTCTTCAAGCTCATAGTAATAGCTTTCCAGCTGGGCTATCATCATATTGAACTTTTCCGACAGTCGGGTAACCTCGTTATTGCCAGTAACCTCGGCACGTTCGCGCAGGTTCCCGTTTGTTATCCTGTCGACATTCTCGACCAGTTTCTTTATCGGCAGAGTGATCACCCTGGTTTTCCGGTAAATAAGGTATGCCACAGTTATTAGGGTGATCCCGAAAACGACAATAAAAAAGAGGGCTTCGCGCCTGAAAAGGGCTTTCTGCTGTGTTACATCCGAAATGATCCTGATCACAGAGCCTTTGTACAGGTTTGAGGCTGACCGTTCCACATAGATATACTGGAACTGATACCATCCTCCCTCGTTACGTTCCACGATTGTTGTATCCCTGTTCTGGAAGGCGGCAAGGAGTATCTCGTCGTGGGCAGGCCACTCAAAAACATCCTTGTTCATGCTGAAAGGGTGGTCGGCCATCAGGAACAGTTCCACGTCGATGATTCCCTTCGACTCATTTTTTATTTCGCTTTTTGTCTCTTCAATAATGTTGATTATCTCATCAGCCTTCTTTGAATATGCACCCAGCTCAATAATATACTTCCTGTCGTAGGTCGGCTGGTAGGTATATTTTTTAGGACGTTTGGTCTTCGATTCAATGGCAAAAAGGTCTGTAACAAAATCCTTGTTCCTGAAAATATCGAGAAGATAATTCTGAAACCTTTCACCGTAAGTGTACAGGTTGCTGCCGAAATCCTGGGCAAAGGTTGTATTGATCACCACCCCGTCGCGCCGGATGATATATATATCCTCATTAACGGGATCCATCCCGATTTCGTTTGCTATCTCTCTCAGATTGAGCTTGTCGAGATTGTCGGTATTGGCAAAATATTTATTTACCAGAATATTGCTGAAATTCTTCAACCTGTTATCCACTTCTTCATCGATAAGCTTGAATGACGCATCCTGGAATTTCAGGATCTTTGTGATCTCATTCGACAGCAGCTTGTTCTTTTCTTCGGTCTGTGTGGTAAGTATGCGTCGTGTTCTGTAGAAGTTGTATGCGGCAAGGACGAGCAGAGCCATCAGCGTTGGTATTACAATATTGAATACCAGCTGCTTAAAAATCGTTGTCACCCTTCCCTTGGCCATATAGATTCAGTTTAATGACTAATGTTCTCGATATAATTCAATATGTTGACTGCTTTATCAGGAAAATGGTTATTGTATTCTTCCACAGCTGAAAGAGGAAGTAAATAAAAGGATCCGTTACCCGGGGCATCTTCACCTGCCATCTTCTGCACATTGTTTTTATCAACCAGCCTTACACTTTGTTTGTCGGCGCTCCATATAATAAAACCATCTTCGGGTGTTTTAATTCCTGAGTATCCTTTTTCGGCATAAATCAGGGAGCCCGCCAGGTTTAACATATCTTCTTCGCAGGAATCACAGAAGCATGTGGTCAGGAATATGACCTTGTTGTATATAAGATCGCCTTCCGGCATAGTGCCTGCGGCAATTCTTTTGAGCCTCTCATGTGCAGCACGTGGTATCCTCGGGCTGATATCCCGGTAAAGATCCCCACCCAGTTGCAGAAGAAGCCGAGCCGCCTCTTCCTGGAGAATAAGCTCCGGACTGAAAAGAAGGGCAATTATTGATTCTTTAAGGTATTTTGAATCAGTTGTTTTTATTGTTCTCAGCACACAAGCCCTGATCCAGATACCAAGAAGATTATAATCGCGGTTAAGGATATCTTCGATGAGCTTACCGTAATCTGGTATCTCCCCCGGGAAAAACTGGAAGAGATGCTTAACTTTTTCTTCGTCGGGTATTACATCAAGAAGCGGAATTATTTTTGGTTTCACCGATTCATCTATCACCATGTCGATCATCTCGAGTGCATAGTTGACGCTTTCCACGGTTCCTCCCTGCAGATTCTCACGTATCCTGGTTATTGAGTTCTTATCATAAGTTATTGAAAGAAGAGAGAACAGGAACCTGTTCCATCTCTCGATCTCTTTCTCAAGCTCATCGGACAGGAAAGTGTCGGCATTGCGCTTAAGGACGATCTTTGCCGAGAGGTTCCAGGTCATCACTGCAACAACATCGGATATCATCTGGTGGAGCTTGTCCTTTTCATCTTCTTTCGGTACAAAGCCACAATCGGAAAGGTTGCGAAGCGTTGTTTCCCTGATGAGCCTTGAATTCGACCACAGCCTTGAGAAAAGGAAGGCCTTGTTCTCATTGTCACAGTTCTCACCCAGGAGTCTTATGATGAGTCTGCAGGTATTTACGTTCCCTGACGATAAGAGATAGAACCTCCGGAGTTCTTCATCAGCCTCTTTACCGAAGCTTCTAAGAACATTAACTGCATCATTGCCGAGTATCGGAATATTTATCGACTGAACGACTTCGGGAAGCATATCGGCCATCCTGAATTTACCTATCATGAACAGTGCGAGCCGCCGCGATTCCGGTGAATTATCTCTCAGAAGCCTGAGTATCTGAGTGGTCTGGGGTGTCTTCGTACTGGCAAGCAGATGCCTTGCAGGGTTGATCTTTTCATCCCTGGGATCATATCCCGATGAAAACAGCTCAAGGCTTTCAACAGATTTCCCTGCCCGCAAAGCAAGGTCTTTGTCGCCGGAATTATCGCTTAAAATCTTTTTCAGCGCCGGAAGCAGGTTTATATCTTTTGAAAAATCAGCCTCCTCGATAAGAGCAGACAGGTATTCTCTGTTTTTATTTTTAAGATTGCCCAGGCTCCCCGCGACAAGGTTGTAATAATCATTCTTTATTTCGAGTGATACTGAAAACCGGTTTTTATGTTCTTCAGCAGCACTATCAGTCACAATGTCCTTTTCTTCATCCTCGCCGGCTTCAAGGGCTTTCCTTATTGAATTCCTGTATCCTGAATAGAGCTTAAATGCAAGGTATATCCACAGGGCAGCAATAAAAACGAGGACGATCGAAAAATGAATAAGGCTTACAAAACTCAGCATTCCCATGCCTGCAAGCACCAGTCCAGATGTGAGGGCTGCAATTTCATTGATGGTTCCGTCCATTCCGGACTGGATTTCGTAGCGGATATCTTCACCGATAGTCTGGTATATGACTTTGAAAGAAGGTGATTCAATGGAATCCTTTAATGATTTGGAGAAGAGGCGGCTCAATGCAAGTAGCATGAAGAACAACAGGAATCCAAGGCCTGCTGCAGGTGTATAACCTTTTACTAAACCTATCACCACGGCTATTATGGTAAATGCTGCTATCAAAACAGGCGAAATGGCCAGGCAGGTGCGTAAGCCATAATTTTTTATAAGATAAGAAAAGACAAAGAGCTTGATAAGAAGAGTAAAGATCATCATACTCCCTGTGAAGAGGCCAAGGAAACGTGCCATATCATCTTCGGCCGGATATTGTTCTCTTGTCACAGCCATGAAAGAATACTGAACAAAGAATGCTGTCACTACCGAAAGTGCGATGAAGAGAGCCATGGTCCTTATATAGCGGTCGTGGCGGATGACCTCAAACAGCGACCTCTTTTTCTTAGGCGCTTCGGTAGTTTCGCCAGTACCGCCGTGAACCAGGCTGAAACGCGATCCGATGATTATCTGTATTACAGAACCTGTCAATACAGCGCCGGCGCTGATAAGAATTATATTGTGGGGTTTGAAGTTCAGTGACAGGAGGATCGGGATAGCATAAGAGCTTATGATCACACCGATTACGAGGCCTGAATCGACAAGGCCAAATAATCTTTTACCCTGGCGGAGTGTAAAGAGCCTGCTTGCTGTACCCCAGAAGCCGAGCATTGCAAGGATATTCAGCGGACCCAGCATGATAAACACCAGCCAGATAACCCATTTCTCAGGAGTAGTCAGAAGGAACAGCCATAGTACCAGAGTACAGGCAGTAACAAAGATCAGGTTTGCTGTGGCAAAATTTCTGAACTGCGCTTTTGCCTGCAGGAATGTATAAAACGACGTAAGGATAATGCCTGCAAGTCCGGAGAGAACATATCCCCGGGCCATCATTTTTTCATCGAATACTGAGAGGAAGAATGAGTGGGCGCTGATATCAAATGCCCCAAAGAAAATTCCCAGAAATACAGACTGGGTAAGCAGCAGAGAGACCATTGATTCTTCTCCGGGCTCCACACCCAATAAACGAAAAAGTCTGTCATTCATTCTTTTTCCCCGTTTTTTTAAATGCGTACTAAAATTAAGCATTTAATCTTATTTACGGCACTCAGGCATTTTTTTTTTGACAAAACACCAAAAATTGTTGGTCTTGCATTGCAGCCTGAGTGTGCAGGGAATGAGTATCAGACAGCTATCTGTTCTTTAATCAGTTCTATTAACTTCTTGATATCGAGATTTATACCCTCTATAATTATATCTGCCTGGCTGTACCAACGCTCCCTTACTGAAAGAACCCTGGTGATAAATCCGGGAAGATCTTCATCGGAAATATTTTTTATTAATGGCCGCGAAGAAGTTGATTCAAGCAGACGATAAGTCAGCTGTTCCGGTGTCATTTTAAGATAAACCGTTACTCCTGTGGCAAGCATATAATCCAGATTATCGCCATGACATGGAGTGCCTCCCCCGGTTGAGACAATAGTAAGATTGTCGGTCCCGATTCCTTTCAGGACCTCTGACTCCATTTTTCTGAAATGTTCCTCTCCGTCAAGTGAAAAAATCTCAGGTATTGATTTTCCTGCAGCTTCTTCAATTTTCCTGTCTATATCGATGAATGTGCAGCCGAGCAATGATGCTATTTTTTTTCCTGCGGTAGATTTTCCGCTGCCCATGAAGCCGATGATATAGACTATCTTTTTGTCTGTCATCAGAGTTCCAGTTTCATCTGGGCCGGGTCGTCATGGGTATGTGACGGCGGCTCCTCGTCGACGTTATCTGAGGCGGCAGGCTTGCTTTCAGATTTCACAACAGGTTCTATCTCCTGGATATTTTCCACCATGAAGCTGGTAAGCCTTTTGCCTTTAGCCTTAAAGCTCTTCACACCTATGAATCCTGCCACTTCGATGATCTCATTATCGCGGGTTTTGTGCTTCCCGCCGAATTTTATTTCAAACCTCGGGTACTCAACCTCGGTAAGGCTTATGAGCTTCGACTCAGGATCCTCGTTTATAAAACACTGCGGCTTCTCCGATTCCTCGATAGTAAACCTTTTCAGGTAATAAAACTTCTGTTCGGCATCCCAGTATATTGCAGAATATACCTTCCCTGGCCTGAATTTTTCGATAACAAGTATATTCTCCTCGAAATGGTTTGTAAGGTCAAAGGTGGCATGCCTGAAGAAACCGTTCTTGGTGATCACCAGTATCTTGTCATCGGCGCTGAATTCTCCAAGGAATAATCCTCTTCCGTCGACATTAAGGCGGAATACCGCATCGTCGAACCAGATCTTCCTTCCTCCAAGTGTTGAAAGGCCTTTTTCCTTGAGCGCCACTTTATGAACAGGGTTCTTCGTAAGTATGTTACCCATCGACGATTTGCCCTTTATGTTAAGCTGGCCGAAATCAAACTCAAACTCCAGCTTCTTGAGCCTTGCTTTGGGCTTATGGAATATCTTAATAACCTCTGCTTCCCCGTTCGGGTTGGCGCTGAAATACACTATCTTCGAACCTGCTGTTCCCCTTGTTAGATTGTACTCCTTATCGCGTGTCAGACCTGTCAGGGCACATCTTTTTACCAGCAGCGGACCATCCTTGCCATCCTGGTAAACGACATTGTAGATTGTCCGTTCATCGTTTTTGATAAAGACTGCTGCATGTATAATATCGGCACCAACAAAGACCTTGTCGGAAACCTTAGTAATAAGATATGCACCATCTTTACGGACAACAATTATATCATCGATATCTGAGCAGTCGCACACAAATTCATCTTTCCTGAGCCCTGTGCCGATGAATCCTTCCCTGAAATTGGCATAGAGTTTTGCATTATTGGCCACAACCTTGGCAGCCTGGATGGTGTCGAAGCTCCTGATCTCTGTTTTTCTTTCCCTTCCCTTGCCGTATTTCTTTTTGATCTGCTTGAAATAATTTATTGCATAGGGGATTATGTTCTTAAGGTGATTTTTTACCTCGTCGAGCTCGATCTCAAGCCCTTTTATAAACTCATCGGCTTTTTTTGCATCAAATTTAGATATCCTCTTGATCTTTATCTCTGTAAGGCTGATGATGTCGTCGCGTGTTATGTCGCGAAGCAGCTTCTTCCTGAAAGGCTTAAGCCCTTTATCTATTGCGGCGATGACGGCTTCCCATGTCTCGCAGTTCTCAATATCGCGGTATATCTTCTCTTCGATAAATATTTTTTCGAGTGACGACATGTGCCACTCTTCCTGGAGTTCTTTCTTCCTGATCTCCAGTTCTGTTTTAAGCAGCTGAACAGTCCTGTCGACTGAATGTTTCAATATGTCGCTCACCCCCATGAATGAAGGTTTACTGCCATTGATAACACATGTATTCGGCGAGATGGAGTATTCGCAGTCGGTAAATGCATAGAGTGCATCGATGGTCATATCGGGCGATATGCCAGGCATCAGCTGGATTACGATCTCTACTTTTGCTGCAGTATTATCGTCGATCTTTTTGATCTTGATCTTCCCTTTCTCATTTGCGCGAATTATCGACTCGATAAGTGTCGATGTTGTCTTTCCGAAGGGTATCTCTGTAATTATCAGCTCTTTCTTATCGACCTTCTCAATCTTGGCGCGTACCTTAATCACACCGCCCCGCTGGCCGTCATTATATTTTGAAATATCGATCAGTCCGCCAGTCGGGAAATCGGGATAAATGGCGAATTCTTTTCCCTGAAGGTAATCGATGGTTGCATCGATGAGCTCATTGAAGTTATGCGGAAGGATCTTCGATGCCAGTCCGACGGCAATCCCTTCCACTCCCATGGCCAGGAGAAGGGGAAACTTTACAGGCAGTGTGACAGGTTCCTTATTCCTGCCGTCGTATGAAAGTTTCCAGTCGGTCGTTTTGGGGTTGAAAATTACATCGAGGGCAAATTTCGACAGGCGTGCCTCTATATACCTGGGAGCTGCTGCGCTGTCGCCTGTAAGAATATTCCCCCAGTTGCCCTGTGTATCGATGAGCAGTTCTTTTTCGCCCAGCTGGACAAGTGCATCACCTATCGATGCATCGCCATGAGGGTGGAACTGCATTGTATGTCCTATGATATTTGCGACCTTATTGAAGCGGCCGTCGTCCATTCTTTTCATTGAATGGAGCAGTCTGCGCTGCACAGGTTTCAAACCGTCGTTCAGGTCGGGAACTGCACGCTCAAGGATAACATATGATGCATAATCAAGGAACCAGTCCTGGTACATTCCCGAGAGGGCTGTCACCGTATGAAGGGCCACAGGGCCTTCTGGATCAACACCTTTTCCTGATTCGGGTTCATAATCTTCAACAAGTATCATACCGCACTGCTGTTCTAAAAATTACACTTCTTCTTCAACCTTATCGACCTCTATCCGCAGGTTGTCAATTATAAAATCCTGGCGTTCAGGGGTATTCTTCCCCATATAAAATTCAAGATATCCGTTCACCGTATCCTGTTTCTTCATTCTCACAGGTTCAAGCCTCATATCTTTTCCGATGAAATGGATGAACTCGTCGGGTGATATTTCGCCCAATCCCTTGAACCTGGTAATTTCAGGGTTAGGACCAAGGGCCTTAATAGCTTTCTGCTGCTCATCGGGTGTATAGCAATACCTCGTTTCTTTTTTGTTTCTCACCCTGAAAAGAGGAGTCTGAAGAATATAAACATGTCCCTTTCTGACAAGGTCGGGGAAGAACTGGAGGAAAAAAGTCAGAAGGAGGAGTCTTATATGCATTCCATCGACGTCGGCATCTGTTGCAATGATGACATTATTATAACGGAGGTTCTCAATATCTTCCTCGATATTGAGGGCTGCCTGGAGAAGGTTGAACTCTTCGTTTTCATAAACGATTTTCTTTGTCAGCCCGTATGTATTGAGTGGTTTGCCGCGAAGGCTGAAGACAGCCTGTGTCTCAACGTTGCGCGATTTTGTGATTGAGCCGCTTGCGGAATCGCCCTCGGTTATGAATAGAGTAGAATCGAGTTTCCTGTCGTCGCTGGTGTTGTAATGTATCCTGCAGTCCCTGAGCTTCTTATTATGAAGGTTCACCTTTTTTGCACGTTCCCGGGCAAGTTTCTGGATCGACGAAATGGCTTTTCGCTCTTTCTCCGAATCCTGGATTTTCTGAAGAAGTATTCTTGCTGTTTCCGGGTTCTTGTGCAGAAAATCATCGAGAGCTTTCTTAAGGAACTCGACGATGAAATTTCTTACGGAAGGCCCTTCCGGGCCCATATCTTTTGAGCCCAGTTTTGTTTTTGTCTGTGACTCAAAGATGGGCTCCTCGACCTTTATGCTGATAGCCGCAATAATCGATGTTTTTATATCGGCTGAATCAAAGTCTTTCTTATAAAAATCCTTGATTGTTCTTACCAGTCCCTCCTTGAATGCAGCCAGGTGTGTTCCGCCCTGTGTGGTATTCTGGCCGTTCACGAAGCTGTAATAATCTTCACCGTATTGTGTTCCGTGGGTAAATGCTATTTCGATATCGTCGCCACGCAGATGGATCAGCGGGTAAAGACCCTCTTTGCTCATGTTCTCATTGAGGAGGTCGGCAAGGCCGTTCCTTGAAAAGAACTTATTTCCATTAAAGTTGATGACCAGCCCCGAGTTGAGGTATACGTAGTTTTTCAGCATGGAATCTACGTATTCGGAAATGAAGAAGTAGTTTCCGAACATCTCCTCGTCGGGTTGAAAAATTACTTCTGTGCCGTTTTCCTCGCTTGTTGACTTCAGGGGGAACTCTTTTATTGTAAGGCCATGTTCAAATTCGGCTGCTTTTACCTGGCCGTCGCGGAACGATTTTATCAGGAATCGCGACGAGAGGGCATTGACAGCTTTAACGCCAACGCCGTTGAGGCCTACCGATTTCTTAAAAGCCTTGGAGTCGTACTTGGCTCCGGTATTCATTTTAGATACTGCATCATGGAGCTTGCCCAGGGGTATCCCGCGGCCATAGTCACGCACCCGTACCTCCCTGCCGGTAATTGATACTTCTATCTTCTTGCCGAAGCCCATCATGTGCTCATCGATTGCATTATCCATGACCTCTTTCAGCAGTACATAAACTCCGTCATCCTGCGATGAGCCGTCGCCAAGCTTTCCGATATACATCCCGGGACGCAGGCGGATATGCTCTCTCCACTCAAGGGTCTTTATATGCTCCTCCGAATATCCGACAACCGTCATTTTGAGAAAATTTTTGCGCAAATATAAGGATTTACAATGCTCGCAACCGGTCAATTTTTCAACAATTTGACGGATTTCTAATCAATCAAAAAATGACAAAAAGTGATTTCCCCGAATATTTTTCTGATTGATTGACGGTTACCCTGTCAGTAAAATGTTGATAAAAGGGATTTTAAATGAGTGCAGCGGCTACACTGAACTGTGATTTCCTCTGTATATAGTCGGCATGTGCCAGGTCAAAATCCCATATCCAGCTTTCACTGATCCTCCCTTCAGGAAGTGACGTAAGCAGGGTCTGGTTCTCATGGCTGTTCCCATCAGCATCAATAAGAATCTCAGCAACATCGGATATTATCACTGAAGTATGCTTTTTCAGGAAGGCGATATGGTTCTCCTGCACCCTCTTCCTGAATGTCATGAATTCATCATTACATGCAGAGATTTTTTTTCTGAGCAGTTTTTCGGGAAGTATTTCGAGCTGTGTAAGCAGATTCAGTGAAATGATCATCCCGGGATCATCAGTGGGTATAAACTCCGGGATATTGATATCTTCCAGCGATTTAAGCCTGTTAAAGAACCTCATGCCGCCGGCTTTGCTCCATACTTCAGCAATGAGTCCTCCCGAAAGGTCGCTCTCCACAAGTTTTACATTTCCGATTTGTGCCGTCTGCTCAATTACCTCAGGCGGATGTACTATATCGTACAGAGTTATCTGTCGTGTTCGTTCAGACAGTTCTGCCAGCGGGAGCTCCATAAGCCAGCCGCTGCCGAGGACACTGATTTTCTCATGCTTGACAATGTCGGCTGCCTTAAGAATAAATTCCCTGCACCGCTTCAGATGATCGTCCCAACCGCTGTTCTGATTAAGGTGGCGGTGAATAAGGCCATGCTGGTAGTTGTAATACCCCATCCTGTGAAGAATCTGCCTGTATTCCGGTGATTGCGACATTATCTGTTTTTTTCTGCCCTGAGCTCCCTCATGGCGTCGGTCATCATATTCTGAAATCTTAAAGCAAGCTGATCATGATCGGTGGTACCGAATTCTTCAGGCGATACCGGGTCGAGAACACGGATCGTTATGTTATGAAAACCACCGAAGATAAGTCCGTGTTTCGGAAGTACGCCTCCGGTCCCTTCGATCAGCACAGGCAGAACAGGAACATTAGCTTTCAGAGCCAGCTGGAAAGCACCTCTTTTGAAGAATCCGATCTGGTTGTCAGCTGACCTTGTTCCTTCAGGAAAAAGCATGATTGATGTTCCTCCGCGAAGACACCTGTACGATTCTTCCAGCATTTTCTCCTTGCTCTCCTTATCGCCGCGATTGACAACAATATAATCAGCCATCCGAAGATACCAGCCGACGAAAGGCACTCTGGTATTTTCAATTTTTGATATCCATTTGAAGCGGTAGCGGAGACAGTTTATCAGTAAAATATCAAGTATCGACTGGTGATTTGAAATAATAACGTATGTAGTTCCCTTTACTGCTTTCTTCCTGCCCTCGATGGTAATCTTCCAGACAGGAATGGCGTAAGAGAGTACCATGGCATGAATGATCAGCATAAAATGTATTGCTTTTCTTTTCCTGTCAAAAGGAAGCGCAAAAAGCCAGACTAAAAAAGAGAGGGGAAAGAGTATGACAATAATACCGGCTCCGACGAGCCATACGATGATAGATCTTAAAATATCCATGCAGCAAAAGTAAGTAATTCTCCCCTTAGAATAATACATCCTTTACCAGGGTTCTCATATCTTCATTTTCGTCAGCAAGAATCCTGTCCAGATCATCCGGCATATGCCTGCATCCGGTCAGCCTGCCGGCAATTGCCGACATTGCCGCTGAACCTTCAATGATACATTCCCTGATTATCCCATCACTCACTGAGACAGTATAATGGTGTGTTTTTCCAAAGGCTTCAAATGATTTATTCAGCTGGTATTCTGGTCCGTATGCATAATTCCATTCCCAGCTGCTGTATCTTGTTCCGGCAAGTTCCCTTACTGAGGCTTCCTCGCCGGGTGAAAGTTCAGCAATCGTGTTAAGGGTGTTTCTTTCGAGAAAGAAATTCAGCATTGAGGAGATGAATTCCGGCATTTTCATCCCTGTGATTCTCTCACTCAGGTTCATCACCGGTGAAGGGTTTGAGGCTACTGCCCTGGTTATGTAAGGTGATGTATCTTTCCGTAGTGTCTTCCTGAGCATTTCCATCTGTGAACTGAAAAGCAGTGTGCCGTGATGAAGGACCCTCTGCCGGAAGACATGTTCTGCATTTCCTGAAACCTTAAAGCCGTCGACTTTAAGATCGTTCTTTCCTTCAAAGCGCGAATCAACTCCCAGGGTTGAAAGGAAATCAATAACCGGAAGGGTATATTTTCTGAAATCGACCTGGGTACCATGGCTGCTCTGTAGTATAAATGAGAAGTTCAGGTTTCCATGGTCGTGGTACACAGCGCCGCCGCCCGATATTCTCCTGATCACAGGAATTCCTCTTTCCGTTACAAACTTTGTTTCAGCTTCGCGGTGTGCCACCTGGTGCTTCCCGATTACTACAGTAGGATCGTTGACCGACAACACCAGGAAATCTTCTCTCCTGTTTTTAAGAAGAAATTCATCAACGGCAAGGTTGTAGCAGGGATCGGTTGATTGAAGATTTATACAGAGCATAAGTAACTTGTGTAGGTCTCTCAAGGTGAAATCCATTAACCGCAAAGGTCGCAAAGATCTGACGCAAAGATCGCAGAGTGCTTATTTTCAATGATTTATCTTTGCGTTCTTCGCGAATACTTAGCGTACTTTGCGGTTAAAAAGACTTTTAAGAAAGTCTCCATTATCTAAAAACTTCTTTTCAGTTAATTTATACAATTTGTAAATCCCCCAACCGATCAATGATCCGAGAAGCGCACCGCAGATAACATCACCGGGATAATGAACGCCAAGGTAGATCCTGCTGTAGCCGACCACAGCCGCCCAGATGAGTATGCTTACTGAATACCATCTTTTGCGTATGAAGAGCAGGCTCAGCACCGCCACATTGAATGAATTGGTTGCATGTGATGATACAAACCCGTAAAGGCCTCCGCATTTGCCGTTCACCAGGTGGACCATACCTTCAAGCGATGGTTCATGACATGGCCTTAGCCTGTGAAAGATATTTTTGAACAGCTGTACTGATCCCTGGTCGGCAAGAAGGACAGCGATAATGATAAAGAGAAGGATAAGAGGGAATCTTTTTTTATAATTAATGCCCAGCCAGACAAGAATGGCTACATAAAGAGGAGCCCATATCAGCTTACCGCTGATCGCAAACATTACCGGATCGAGAAATGGTGCATTCAGTGAGTTAAGAAAGAGAAAAAGCTGTTTGTCGAGCTGCTCCAGCATTTTCAGAACATTAATATCCTGTCATAACTTTCCATATCATATCTTTCAGGGCAGGTATACCGACGCCGGTTACCGATGAAATAAAGACCCTGGGCAAATCGGGAAGGTCTTTTCTCGTCTCCTTCATCAGTTCCTCGTCGAGAAGATCTGATTTGGATATTGCCAGTACCTTTTTCTTGTCGAGAAGCTGGGGGTTGTATAGTCTCAGCTCATTAAGAAGTATCTCATATTCAGCACGTATGTCGCTGCTGTCGGCAGGAACCATGAAAAGAAGTATTGAATTTCTTTCAATATGCCTGAGGAACCTTATCCCTAGTCCTTTTCCCTCGTGTGCTCCTTCGATTATTCCCGGGATATCT
>JAKLFN010000059.1 GCA_022711195.1 Bacteroidota bacterium | reverse complement strand
CCTTAGATCCGGGTTGAAGTTTTGAATAGATCTCTTTAAGGTAATCTTTCCCGACAGTGCAATCTGCATCGAGGGATACGATTATTCCATCGGGTTTATCGATTATACTGAATCTTCGCAGGGCTTCATCCATCCCGGCTTTTCGTGCGAGGCCGGCGCCCCAGCCTTTTATCAGGGGCTGGCCTGTGTCATATGCCAGTATTTTCAGGAATGAAGATTGATTTGCTTTATTCCAGGCTGATATTTCCTGTATGCATATCTCATTATTGAGAAGGCTCTGATGGCCGGCATTTACAGGGGCATTAACGATAATAATGACTTCTGTGGCACACTCTGGCTTGCTGCATGAAGCCAGAGAGTCCAGGAGTGTTGTTATTCCCGGTTCATCAAAAGCAGGAACAACAATTATTATACCTGTTAGTGGATCAGGTGGATCTGGAAAAAGCCTGGGGAAAAGGGCTCTTGACTTGAGCCATTCCTTGGCAGAAGCCATTATTTAGAAGTTTTCTCTTCCTGGTATTTCTTATTGAGAGCGTCGAGGACCCTGTTTGTGATATCAAGGCCTGAGTCACCATAAAGTACTACACTTCCAAAGCTTTTGCCGAAGATATACTGGTAATTAAACTCAGATTTATTTTCTTCGAGATAACTTGTAATATAGTCTACGATCTGCCTGTTCATCACCTGTTCTTCTTCAAGGAGAGTACTCTGGAGTGTCTGGCTCAGTGAAGCAAGTTCCTGTTGCTGCTGGTACAGAGCCTGTTCCATTTCGGCGGCCTGTGCGCGTGTTACGAGGCCCTTATTTACTTTTTCCTGTGCAGATGTGGCATTCTTCTTAAGCAGATTCTCTTTTGCTGCAAACTCTGATTCAGCCTTTTTTTGCTTCTCCATCAGTTCCGCCCTTCTGTCAAAAAACATATCGAAATTATAGATCACTGAATCGATATTCACATAGGCTATTCCTTCAGCAGTGACATTCTGATTCAGGTTGTCGGATGGATTTTTATCATTCTTGCCTGTAAAATGCAGAAAATAAAGGAGTCCCACTGCAAGAAACAGTACAGCAAAAAGAGCGATGGAAAGATTCTTCATTTCAGATCAGATATAGTTGTTAAATAATTTTTCAGCCGCAAATATACGGAATAAAACATTACGGCAAAGCATGTCTGTCAGAATTCCGGGCAGGGTATTGCCCTGATTCGTTTCTTGCCTGTTCCGATGGTGAAAGAAGTAAACTCATAGACGAGGGAAATTTCGTGTGCACCACCGGTGTTCCCAATAAGGTTAGAGACTGTAAAATCGTAGCTGTATCCAATATGCAGCTGACTTGTTTTTATTCCGACCAGGCCAATAAGGGCGTCGCCTGCCTGGGTAGTAAGGAATGGAATACCCCTGTACCACAGCCCGAATATCAGAGGGTCCCTGTAATAATAAAGACCTATGTCGGTCTGGTTGAATTTAGCCTGGGTCTGGAAATTTACTGCCACCGAGAGCACCTCTCTCAGCTTTGTCCTCATCCTGGTTTTCTTATAGAGCTGGACGCCACCGTAGAGGTTGAATTTCATAGGTACAGAAGCATCGTCGCCATAGAATGATGTTTTTGGCACCAGGAGATGGTCGAGGGTGAAGCCTGTCCAAATCCTGTCATTATATGCAAGGGCAGATGCGGCGAAATCGACATCAGCAACACTCTCAAAGGGAGGAGGATAGATTGAGGGATTCACTCCGCTGCCGGAGAGCTGGCTGTTAAAGATCAGCTTATATATGTCGAGCCCAAGGTAGTAGAATTTGAAGTTAACACCCGGACGGATATGCCACTCTTTGGTAACGGCAAAGTCGTAGGAATAAAGAAGACCGATATTTGTGGTGCTGAGGTTTCCCGAACCGGCCACATCATAGGTAGCAAGGACTCCGATACCGGAATTGAAATTAGGCATTGCCTTGTCGAATGAAATGCTGTAGGTATGGAAAACGCTGTTTGGTATCGATGGCCACTGGTTCCTGTAATTCAGCGCCAGCCTGTACTCTTCGGTGGCTCCTGCAAACGAAGGTGACAAGTAAAGCTGATTGGCATAGAATTGTGAGAACGTGGGATCCTGTCCGTAACAATCTACAAAAATAAAAGATGCCAGCAGAAATATATATTTGATCCTCTTCAGCAATCCTGATCGGGTTAGTTTACGTTGACGAAAATACTTAAATCATTTTACAATTCCTTACTTCTTAACGGATTTTTGTCCTAAAACTGATAACTGGAAAATGAATTTTTAATGAAGAAACGAAAAAACAGGATGAACAGCCTCTTTTCGTTGATGAATGGAGACAAAGGCAGAAAGGGACAAAAATTATCTTTCAGATCAGTTTTTCAGAAGAGTTATATCTCCCATCTTTGTAAAAGGATCTCCGTTCAGGTAATTACCGCGTACCTTCCAGATATAGACCCCGGGGTCGCACAGGCTTCCCTTGTAATAACCATCCCATCCATAGCTTATATCATTGCTCTCGAATAAAAGGGCTCCTCCCTTATTGAATATTCTCAGCTGGTAGCTGCCTATTCCTGAGAAAACAGGATGGAATATCTGTGAGGACTCATCACTTCTTGTCGAATAGAATCCGCCTGAAGGGCCATTTTCGTTTGGAATGAATGCATTGGGGAACTCTATAAAATAGCCCGATTCCGGAAATGCATTCTCGACAACTACTGAATCGGTACATCCGTGTTCTGAAATTGCAATCAGCCTTACATTATAATTACCAGATTTCCGGTATAAGTGGTGCGGTTCAGGTAGATCAGACGTAATGCCGTCGCCAAAATCCCAGATATATTTTTCTGCACCATCGGAATAATTATGGAAAGAAATCTCATCATCTGGTAGTATCGCATTTTCGGGTGTTATCTCGAAACGGGCGGTAGGCTGAGGATGAACGGTAATAATAACTGATGAGACAGATTTGGTCCCAGCGCTGAAAACATTCAGGTTTACCTTATATTCACCAGCAACATCAAAAATCCAGACAGGATTTTTGAGTTTTGAGAATCCTCCGTCGCCAAACAGCCATGAACATGAATCACACGGAACAGCCAGGCAGCTGAAACTAACCTTTAGCGGTGAACATCCTTGTGAAATTGAGGCCCTGATATAGTGTTCTGACCTGATACTTCCCTTGAGCCTGTTATTATCTTCAGTAAGCTCAGGGATAACGTTGGTTCCGGAAACCTGGCTTAAAGAAGCCTGATCAGATGCCTGACTTGTACTCTTTCCCGAAGAAGGCTCCTCCCTTAACCGGGTTTCTGCAGAAGCTGTCTTACTTTCAATTTGTCGCGACCCTGATTTCACAGGGTTTGCTGTGGAAGGTTTGCTTTCCGGAACACCAGAAAAATTATCACTTCTGCCTGATTCGGTAACGGTTATAGTTTTTCCTGAGGGTATGGAAATAATCTGTCCATCAATTTTCTGTTCAGGAGGCGAGGTAAGGATTAGAGTAAGAGCCGTACCTGCCACAATAACCGCTCCTGCATACCATATATTAAACCTTGATGGGATGAAATGGAAGAATTCCCTTCTCGCCACGGTACGCATGATCGTTGTGTTCAGCGATGGTGAAGGAGTAATCTCTCCATATTCAAGCTTCTGCCTGAAAAGGTCGCCCAGCATCTTATCTTCAAGTCCTTCTTCCACGTTACCTGTTTTCTGTGTTTTCTTTTATTCTATCTATTTCTTCTCCGGCGGTATATTTCATTTTAAGTGTCCTCAGTTTTTCAAGCTTCTCCCTGATAACGGCTTTTGCCCTGCTGTACTGTGATTTTGATGTGTTTGTGTCGATACCTAACATTGCCGCAATCTCTTTATGTTTATAACCTTCTACAGCATACAGGTTAAAAACCATTCTGTAACCTGCAGGCAGTTCATTAAGCACCCTGTATAGTTCGTCGGAAGTAAAGAAATCTTCCTCGAAGCTTGTGATGCCTGTCTCAACGGAGACATAATCCTCAATCTCAACATGATACCTGTACTTCAGGTTCTTATGATAATGAGTGATAGCCGTATTTACTGCCACTTTTCTTAACCAGCCTATGAAAGAACCTGTACCTGAATAATCTTCTATGTTAAAAAATATCTTTAAAAAACTGTCCTGCAGAATATCTTCTGCTTCTGCCTTATCTGTTGCATATCTCAGGCAAACACCAAGAAGGAAGCGGGAATATCTGTCGTACAGCAACTGCTGTGCCTTCCTTTCATGCTTTGCGCATCCTTCTATTATTTGCTGGTCGCTCATCATAGGCTGAGGACATTTTTATGACATGTCATAAAAATAAATGGTTGCATTATCTGAAAAATTAATTCAAAATAAATATTTTCATTTTTATTATGCCTGGTAAATGACAAAGGTCATTAAAAAATAAATAGCGACAAGCTTACTTAGCATCAATAAAACGGAGTATTTAAACTTATATTTAAACCATGTTCAACAGATTTATTGCCGCAATAATGCCGTACTTCCCCAAGAAGTTTATCTGGCTCTTCTCAAGTTCATATATTTCAGGCGAGAAAGTGGAAGACGCCATGAAGGTTTCAAAAGAACTGAACGGCAAGAATATAAAAGTCACAATAGATGTTCTTGGTGAGTTTATAACTAACCTCGATGAAGCAGAAGCCAATAAGCAGGAGTATCTCAATGTTATGGAGATAGCCAATAAGAATGGAATAGATGGCAACTTCTCGGTAAAACCTACAAGCTTTGGCCTTCTCATTGACAAGGAAGTGTGTTACAGACATATCAGGGAGCTTGTCGTGAAAGCTGATTCGTATAATAATTTCATCAGGATCGACATGGAAGATTCTCCCTGTACGACACTTGAAATAGAACTGTTCCGCAGGCTCAAGACAGAGTTTCCGAAAAGAGTAGGCTTGGTCGTCCAGGCATATCTTAAAAGAACTCTCGATGATGTAAAAGGGCTGAAAGACCTCAACGTCCCCGAAGGATCTCTTAATTTCAGGCTCTGCAAAGGCATATATATTGAACCGGAGGCGATCTCATACAAAAAATATGAAGAGATAAACAAGCATTATCTCGAGGATCTCGAATACATGCTTGCCAATAAAATATATGTAGGGATAGCCACTCACGACAAACCTCTCGTTGATGGCGCCTATGAGCTGATCAAAAAGTATAACGTCCCGAAAACCATGTATGAGTTCCAGATGCTGTATGGGGTTACACCGAATCTCCGCGACACTATCGTGAAGAACGGCCATACTATGAGGATTTATGTTCCTTTTGGAGAGAAATGGTTCGGATACTGTACACGAAGGATGAAGGAAAATCCCAGGATGGTACAGGATATTATCAAGGCTATTTTTTATAAGGGGTAGACTGGGTGCTGGGTGCTGGGTGCTGGGTGCTGGGTGCTGGGTGCTGGGTGCTGGGTACTGGGTACTGGGTGCTGGGTGCCGGGTACTATTTTCTTTTAAGCTCGTCGAAATATTTCTCAAGGATCAGTTCTGTTTCCTGGTCAGTTACTATTGGCTTAACTGCAGAGGGTTTTTCAGGCATGCCGTTCATCAGCAGGTAGGCTGCGGGGATCAGTAGAAGCGGACTTATTCCTGCAATCTTATCAGGTGGTATTTGTCCTTTTGTATAAGCATCCATCTTCTGCTTTTGCCTGATATATTCATAGTTCATCGAAGGATCGCCGAGGTTTCCCTGGTTCACCCTGCCCTGGTATGCTGATATTGCCAGATTATACCTTGCATTCTCAAGTTCCTTGCTGGCTGCCGGCTGAGGTCTGAGAAGATCAGCCTTTAATGTCGAGATCCTGGGCAGGATAACCACTTCGGGTATAGTAATAGTATCAGGAAACATAAAGATCCCTGCAATAAACTCCTTTCCTTTTAGGGTATCACTGATCAGCCACAAAGCTTCACTGTATCCAAGTGACCTGATAACAACGGTATCGAGCCTGTTTACGTTAAATGAGAACTTCCCCTCATTGTCGGTTATCGATACGAAAGTCCTGTTAATAAAGACCTGTGAGTCCTGGATCGGCATCCTGGTACCGGCATCAAGAACCAGTCCCCTGAAGAGTATCATACCCTCACCGGTCTTCAGCACCTGTGCAGATGATAGTGTGAAGAAGAAGAAAAGAAATGAGAGCAGAAGAGTCTGCTTTTTCATTTTATACAGTTAAAACTTCAATATAAGGTCGTTAAGTTTTCTCTTGGGGACATGATGATTTTTATCCTTATCGCGCCAGTATTTTACATCATCATCATGGATATCATCGATTATGACGTTCTCAACAGGTTTTCCCAGCGCAAGGATGAGCAGGATATCGTATCTATCAGGTATTTTGAGTTCACTTCTGAGCTGTTCCCTTCTGATTGAAGCGATCATGCATCCTCCCAGTCCTTTTTCTGTGGCGCCCAGCATCATGCTCTGTGCGGCAATACCGTGGTCGACCCCAAAATTATCGGCAATTGTTTTATCGCCAAGGATAACGATATATCCTGCAGGTCTCTCTCCTGATGCAGGCCCGTCCCACTCTTTCAGATAGGCAGCCCACACGACAGAAGGAAAGATCCGCGAACACTCTTCAGGAGAATTAAAGATCATAAATTTCAGCGGCTGGCGGTTGGCACCTGAAGCTGACAGCCTGGCAAGGGATACTAATCCTTCAAGGGTTTTGTACTCTATCCGGAATGATTCATCGAACCGTCTGTAAGAACGTGTTCTTAAAACAAGATCTTTGATTTCCATATTTGTACTTATTCACAAAAATTATGCCCTTTTCCGAATATATCTTTCTGTATATATTTTTAATTCTTACTCGGCATACAATCCCTCACGCGAAAGCAGGTGGTCGAGGTTTGCCAGTCCGTAAACTACCACAGCTGTAACGACAGAAGTATGTTCCTGGTATTCGGGTATGCTTTTATTATAAAGATCATTTTCCGTATGCCAGATTTCCTGGTAGCTGAAGTTATATCCCTTTGAATCAGGAGCTTCAAACGACAGGACAGGCACGCCCTGTACAGCGAAGGGGCCGCTGTCGGTACCGCTAGGAATGGCAGGACGGGGACGCGGAGGCTGAGTTCTTTTTACCAGGTTAAACGGGAAATCAGGATTTATACTATTCAGCGGTTTGCAAACTTTTTCAAAATCGTCATACATTGCTTCCGGTACTGTCAGTCCTGATGCCACCGTAGGGCCACCATCGCGGTTGAAGTAGTTTGAGATTCGCGGCAGTTTGTCGCGGTTGGCTTCGACCCAGTGCTTTGAACCGAGCAGTCCAAACTCTTCAGCTGCCCACAGGCAAACGAGTATTGTGCGTTTTGGTTTTCCTCCAGCTTCCATGATCAGGCGTGCTGCTTCCATATTGGGTGTGGCGCCCGATCCGTCGTCGACGCCACCTGTTGCAACATCATATGAATCGAGATGACCTCCCATCATAACATACTCATCGGGATATTGTGTTCCACGGATAACGCCTATTACATTATGATATTTTACCGGTCCCGGTTTGAAATGGTTCCGGATATCGAATTCGAGAAGGAAATAACGTCGTTCCTGAACCATTTTCTCGATAATGGCGAACTGGTTCTCATCGAGTTTTATATCGCAGACTGAAGGAAGATTATCGAAAGAAAGCTTGTCGATATTCTTGCGGTCGTATAGTGCCCTTATTGGTACAGCTGACGACTGGATGACTCCCAGTATCCCCGCCTGTACCATTTCCTTATAGAAAAGAGCAGGTTCTTCTCTCAGCCTGGGACCTGCCTGTGTACCTGTTCCGGGAGGAGGTCCACCGGGGCCGCCCCTGCGGCTGTCGCGGCTGGCATTTATCAAAGAATCGTTATATGCAATCACACGTGCCCGCAACGAATCGCCCCTGGGTGACCAGTCGACCGGCCATCCTTCGTTTTTCCCGCTGATAAGGACCCATGCGCCTTTAAGTGTACCCTTCATCCTTTCGAATTCAGCACGTGTTTTTGGCTCCATGAGCACATGGCCACGCTGAACACCCTTTGTACCTGCTGTATATGAAGGAGTTGCAAAGTGAAGCGTCATGCCGTTATCGGAGAGCATACGCCCGAACCAGGGGCCGCGGTTAAATCCTACAGGCACAGTACCGGCTTCGTCCATGATAACCTCCATACCCCATTTTTTGAATTCGGAGGCACACCACAAGGCAGCATTCTCATAGGCATCGGAGCCTACAGGTCTTCCCCCGAAACGGTTGCTTAACACATCGAGATGATGCATGGTCCGGTTGTCGGTACGACCAAGTTCTATGATCTTTTCAATGACCTTATTCTGCTGAGCGGCAGCAGATATTCCTATCGTCAGGATTGCGAAAAATGAATACAGTTTCTTAACCATGATTAAAAGTAGAAATATTTATAAAGATGTAAGAAATATTTTTTCAGGCAGGGTTGAAATGATATTTTTTTTCTGTGCTATTCTGTACAGTTCATTAATGGCTTTACGTCCTTCTTTACCGAGGTTTAGTGTGAATTTATTCACAAACAGCTTGATATGGTTATTCATTACGGTAGAGTCCATCTCCTTTGCATTACCTGCGACAAAATCAAACGAGGCCATTGCATTATGATACGCATATTCGAGGCTTCTGCGGATAATCCTGTTTACCTTAACAGCTGTTTCATAAGGTATCCTTCTGTTTATCACGATGGTGCCAAGCGGTATCGGAAGGCCTGTCATTTTCTCCCAGTATTCGCCCATATCGGCTACCTTATGAAGTCCTTTCTTTTGATAAGTGAACCGTGTCTCATGTATAATAAGACCGGCATCCACCTCTCCGTCGAGAAGTGCTCTCTCGATATCTGAGAACAGGTATTCTCTTTTATCTTTTGCTTCCGGCCAGGCTAGGCTGAAGAGCATATTGGCAGTTGTATATTGCCCCGGTATTGCAATCCGTGAACCGGCGATCGAGGAATTATCCAGCTTTTTCCTGCTTATGAGGAGAGGCCCGTTCCTGTGGCCAAGGGCGCTCCCTGAATCAAGGATAAGATAATCATTTGCCACACAGGCATAAGCATAATAGCTCATTTTGGTGATGTCGAGCTCATTATTGAAGGCTTTCCTGTTGAGTTCCTCAACATCGGCAAGGGTATAATCAAATCTGAGTCCTTCAGTATCTATCCTGCCATGCACCATTGCGTCAAAAATGAATGTATCATTCGGGCATGGCGAAAATCCAAGGGTGAGTTTCATTTCCTAATCAAGCAATAAAAGGAGTTCTTTTAGCTTTTCTGCCAGGCTGTCAAGCGCCTGTGGAATGTTCCACCTGGCCCTGTCACGGGTTTCAACCTTGTTAGAGATTGCTCTCAGGGCAAGAAAAGATAAATTTTCTCCGCTGCAAATATAAAAAAAAGCGGCACCTTCCATTGTTTCTATATCGGGATTATACTTCGCTACAATTCTACTTTTTGTTTGTTCCGATCCGGTCGCGGTATTTACCGTTATTGCTCTTACAGGCTTTAAAATATCTTTTGCCAGGTCCGTATACCTGTTGTCGGCAATTAACTTTCCATTCTTAAAAGGAAACTTATCCGGGTCCTGCAGACCTGTTTCTGCCAGAGTCATGAAGCGGCTGCCATCCTCTATACCGGCATCAGCAAAACAATCCTCAACCGGCACAACAACAGAACCTATTGGTATCTCTTCGACAAATGACCCTGCAATACCGATATTAAGTGCCAGATCGGGCTTGTTCCCTGATGAAAGGCATTTCGTCAATGACCAGGCCGTTGCCACAGCCCCTACTCCGGTTACAAGTAGTGAAATCTCGCATCGGCCCAGGATAAATCCATTTCCGGAGACTCCTATCCCGGGAATTCTTTTTATTACAGCTGCTTCTGCTTCTGTGGCGGAAACTATAAGCACGCTCTTCGGCATATTTACTTTTCTATTGAATCAGGTAGCATTCAATTCAAATATATTGCTTTTACCAGATAAAAAGATGAACTTTATTGGTTAATATTGTAATAACAAGAAACCTTATCATGATATTTCTAACACGACGGGAGAGGTTCAGCGCCGCGCACAGGATGTACAGGGAGGAGTGGACTGACGAAAAGAACAGGGAGGTCTATGGCAAATGCTCCAATCCGAACTGGCATGGACATAATTATGTACTCTGGGTAACTGTAAGGGGAGAATCCTCGGATAATAACGGATTTGTTATAAATGCCGGTGAGCTGAAGGAGATCATACTCGAGAAGGTTGTTAACAAGCTGGATCATAAGAATATGAACCTTGAGGTTAGCTTCATGAAAGGAAAGATAGCCACTACGGAGAACCTGGCTGTAGCGGTATGGAATGAGCTTAAAACGGCGATAGAAAAGACAGGAGCAGAATTATATTGTGTTAAGATTGAAGAGACAGAAAATAATTATGTAGAGTATTATGGCTAAAACGATTGAAAAAGTAAATGACGGATCCGGGCATATCGGAGAAGGATATAATAAAATTGAGACCTGGAATGCCGATACCATTACCGAGATGGCAAAACTTTATAAGAGGATCCTCGAACTGATAGGTGAAGATCCAACCCGTGAAGGTCTCCTGAAGACACCGGAGCGTGTTGCCAAGGCTATGAATTATCTTACCGTGGGATATAATCTTAATCCTCATGAAATATTGTCATCAGCAAAATTTACTGAGGAGTATAAACAGATGGTGATCGTAAAGGATATTGACGTTTACTCGATGTGTGAACATCACATGCTGCCATTCTTCGGGAAAGCGCATGTGGCTTATATTCCCGATGGTTATATCACCGGCCTGAGCAAAATTGCCAGAGTTGTTGAGGCATACGCAAGACGACTGCAGGTACAGGAACGGCTGACGACACAGATCAGGAACTGCATCCAGGA
>JAKLFN010000058.1 GCA_022711195.1 Bacteroidota bacterium | reverse complement strand
CCAGGGCCAGATATTTGTATATAGCTCTTGAAAGGGGCAATAGCTGACTTTTATACTATAAACTTATCAATTTTGTTTATAGTATTCAAAGGTAGTTAAAAATGACCACCGCCAGCCTTTCAGGCAGAGATTACCTTTTTGATCTCGGGGATCTCCTTTAGGATAGCCTGTTCAACTCCTGCCTTGAGGGTTTGCATGCTGTAAGGGCATCCATGGCAGGCGCCCTTAAGCCTGACCTTAACGGTAAGATCTTCGGAGACTTCGAGAAGCTCTATATCGCCGCCATCGGACTGAAGATAAGGACGAACCTTTTCAAGCACTTTTACTACGCGGTCTTTGATTGATTTTGTGTCTGACATCTCTGGGAAATTTTATAACTGATAGATTAATTATTCATGGTTGTTCATCTGTACTTTTATTGTAGGTCTTTGTTCCCTGTTTCTTTTTTCGGTCTGAATTATTACTTCACCGGCAAGCGACATAAATGCTTTTCCGGCAAGTGAATCTCCGAGAGCCACAGGTTCTCCTTTGTCGCTGCTTTCGCAGATACCCTGTACAAGAGGGATCTGTCCGAGTAATGGCACCCCGGTTCTGTCGGCAAGATTGCGTCCTCCCTCTTTACCGAAGATGTAATATTTGTTCTGAGGCAGTTCTTCGGGAGTGAACCACGACATATTCTCAACAAGACCAAGGACAGGCACATTTATCTTTTCGCTGCGGAACATAGCAATGCCCTTTAATGCATCGGCAAGAGCAACCTCCTGAGGTGTTGTCACCACGATGGCCCCGGTAACCGCAGCTTCCTGAACAAGAGTAAGGTGTATGTCGCTGGTTCCCGGGGGAAGGTCGAACAGAAGATAGTCGAGTGAACCCCAGTCGCCCTGTGTCATCAGCTGTTTCAGGAAGTTTGATGCCATGGGACCTCTCCAGATCACCGCTTCGGCAGGATTAATGAAAAAGCCTGTTGATAGAACTTTCACTCCCCATTTTTCGAGCGGTACGATAAGATCAATATTGTTCTCACGCTTCACTTCCGGCCTGAAGCTGGCAGCATTGAACATTATAGGCACAGAGGGTCCGAAGACATCAGCATCGAGGAGCCCTACCCTGAGATTCTTCCTGGCAAGGGCAATGGCCAGGTTTACTGCCACGGTTGTTTTTCCCACGCCTCCTTTTCCTGACGAAATTGCCACAATATTCTTTATACCTGGAAAAATTCCTGTTGATTTTTTCTCGTTTTTTTCAGTGATTATCTTTGGTTTTACCGTAATATCTTCAATTACAGCATCGGGGCCCAGTTTTTCCTTCAATGTTTTCACAATAGTGCTTTTTATTGAAGCTATGAAAGGATCATTTGACCTTTCGGGCTCAATGGTAAGTGAAATACCGTTTCCTGAAATCTTTATTTCTGAGACAATTTGCAGGGTAATTATATCTTTTCCCTTTTCGGGGTGTACCACGTTGCGCAGTGCCGCTATTACCTGTGATTCTGTGAACATAAGCTTTCTAATTTTAAATTTACTGGAACCTGCCTCCGGATAACGGCCTTGCTTAACCAAGAAAGGAGATTTTGGGAGGAGTACAGCTTCTTCTTTTTATTTAAATTAATTCCAAATAGTCTGCAATTTTAACACTTTTATATATTAACGCAAAATGATCATAAAAGTTCTGAGGAGGGATCCCAGAATCGTTCCTTAAAGTTGAGGATACGGTCGTCGTCGATAATCAGTCCTTCATTTTCAAGCAGTTGCTGCATGGTAGAAGAGTTCCCGAAGTGATGTTTTCCTGTCAGTAATCCATTGCGGTTCACAACCCTGTGGGCTGGTATAAAATCGGTATTGGTATGACAGATATTAAGTGCCCACCCGACAGTTCTTGCCGACCGGCCCGACCCGAGGTAACGGGCAATAGCACCGTATGATGTTACCCTCCCATAAGGAATAAGACGGGTCACATCATACACGCTTTCAAAGAAGTCGTTATTATTCTTCCGCGGCCGCATCTGTTATAATAATGTTTTTTCTTAAAGCGAAAGCTATATAGTTGATCTTCAATCCCTCCCTGAGGAATTTATCCTCGTAATGGGTTCTTATTCTCAGAATATCGTTATCAGGCAGATGATTATGAAGGTCGTCTGTCGCTTCAAGGATGTGAAGCCCGTTATATTTTGCCAGGTTCAGGGTATAGCGGAAGAGCTCACTATTATCTGTTTTCAGGTGTACTATACCATTATCCTTCAGAATATTCCGGTAAGCATTCAGAAACCAGGGGCAGGTTAGTCTTTTATTTGAATTCCTTTTTTCATTTTGTGGATCAGGAAATGTAAGCCATATCTCGTCAACTTCATTTTCGTCGAAGAATGATTTTATAAATTCGATCCTTGTTCTGAGGAAGAACGCATTTTGAAGATTCAGATCGCGGGCACTCTTTGCGCCACGCCACATCCTGGCGCCTTTAATATCGACACCAACGTAATTTTTCTCAGGGAACCTGGAGGCAAGGCTTATTGTATATTCGCCTCTTCCGCAGCCGAGTTCCAGTATGAGGGGATCAGGATTTTTAAAAACAGAAGTTCTCCATTGGCCTTTTACAGGATGGTTTTTTCCATAACCGGCTTCATCGGCATGCTGAATGACATTGTTAAATGTTGCCATTTCAGCCCATCGTTCGAGCTTGTTCTTTCCCACTCTGCCGTCTTTAGTTGAGATGCTTTTCTATCCTCAGTCCCACATCATAGATGCCCCGGAGGTCGGCTTCCCTCATTCCATGCTGGATACTGAAGAGATATGTTCCTTTTGAAGGGAAATATACATTCTGCCTGTAGGGAAGCTTTAATTCACGTATATCTCCGAATCCGGTTCCAAGCCATTTGCCTTTTTCGTCAGCAAGAAAGTATTCAAGTGTATCGGTTATACTTTTTCCGTCAGGCGATAATGTGGTTACAAAAAGAAAAATATTGCGAAAAGGATATTGCGATCCGTTCCTTATGGTAAAAAAGATGTCTGTGCGTTGTATCGTATCAGCGACTGTCCAGGTAAACTCAGGATTGTTGAAAAGGGTCCATGTATTATCGGGCATAACTGTTTCGTCTGTGAACAACAGATTTCCGTTGCATGACGCAAGGGTAAGAATAGTAAGGGTTAAGGCCAGGAATCTAAGCCTGCTTGTTTTTCCTGTCATTGAATCTCCTGTTTTTCTTTTTGTGGAAATGTTTATGTTTTTGTTCTTTTTTCTTTTCCGGATCGAACCGTGTCAGGCTGTTATTTTTAAGCAGGTCTTCAGACAGAGCCTCATTTTCTGAAGATCTTACTCCCGGCAGCAACTTTTCGGGCTTGACACCTTTTTTATTAAGGGCCTGTATCTCCTTCACCCTGGCAACAGGTACGGCAACAAGGTTGGAGGGTGCATGCAAGTCGGTCGAATACCAGTATATTCCCTTATGGACCTCCATTTTCTGGAAGTAAGCGGTGCTTTCAGCTGTTTCGAGAGGCACCTCTTTAGGAGGGAAAGATTTTTGAGCATCCAGGTAGCAGTCGACTTCGAAATTGAGGCAGCATTTCAGTTTTCCGCATTGTCCGGCAAGTTTCTGGGGATTGAGAGAGAGTTCCTGGTATTTTGCGTGTGTTGTGGTAACAGAATGGAAGTTTGTAATATATATTGAACAGCATAGTTCTCTTCCGCAGGCGCCTATACCGCCTATTCGTCCGGCTTCCTGGCGTGCACCTATCTGTCTCATTTCAATTCTTACCTTGAATTCATCGGCAAGAACCTTGATAAGCTGCCTGAAATCGACTCGTTCATCGGCAATATAGTAGAAGATAGCTTTTGTCTTGTCGCCCTGGAATTCGACGTCGCCGATCTTCATATTGAGCTTCAGCTCTTCAGAGATTTTCCTTGAGCGCAGCATTGTAGGTGTATCAAGCTTTTTTGCTTCCTCCCATTTTATAATGTCAGCGGGTTTTGCCTTACGGTACACCTTTTTCATGTCATCGAGCGGCGGGCACACCTTCATCTCTCTCATCTGCTGCCTGACCAGAGGCCCTGTCATTGACACTCTTCCTATATCGTGGCCGGGAGATGCTTCGACGGCAACAATATCGCCTATTTCAAGACGAAGATGATTGACATTTCTGAAGAATCCTTTGCGGGTATTCTTGAAACGTATCTCAACAATTTCATTCTCGAGGACTGAATCGGGAAGATCGCGCAGCCAGTTAAAACAATCAAGTTTATTGCATCCGGGGCGGTATGTAATATCAGGCAGGTTTATTTCTTCACCCGGCTGACCCTGAATTTCTTCATTCTCTGTCATAAAAGATATGTGGTTCCAGTATTCAAACGGCAAAAATAGTGAATAAAAGGATCAATTTCAACCTTGTGACGGAGGTTCAGCGGATAAGCCTTGCCA
This sequence comes from Bacteroidota bacterium, assembly GCA_022711195.1. The sequence goes on along the minus strand of JAKLFN010000058.1, from coordinate 6,827 downwards.
CTTTCAGCCCCAGGTCGAGGAAGATTATCCTGGCATTGCCGTTGGCTTCAATATGTGAATGGGCAAGATTGAATTCGCTCGTGAGAGAGTAGATATTTTCTTCTTTGATAAAAGGGTGAAATTTATCTGAGAACCCTGCCTCCTCACCTCCGAGGAATACTATCTTTTCCTTCAGTCCTCCAATGGTCAGCATCAGGTTTTCGCGAAGGAGCCTCAGTGAATACAACATAAAGCTTTTCTGTGCTTCACGGCCTGTGGCAGCCATCTCCTCTGACCATGACAATATTGAGATCACGTCTTTCTTCCAGGCAAAACGCATCAGGTTCCTGAAATTGTCAAGATTGATTTTTGATGAGTCTTCATTCTCAAATAATTCTACTGCCCTTATGATATTTCCATTTGAAAGACCGGCTATTTCGTCGGCTCTTTTTTTGTCGGCTTTGAATTTATCTGTCAGCCAGGCAGAAATGTCGTTTTTGCCGAAAGCAGGTATTCTTACCAGCTGGCAGCGTGAACGGATGGTAGGAATTATTTTATCGGATTCGTCGGAAACAAGGAGGAAAACAGTTTTTTCAGGAGGCTCCTCTATCATTTTCAGCAGCTTGTTGGCTGCAAAAGGGTGCATCCTCTCAGGGAGCCAGATAATCATGATCTTATAATCCGACTCAAATGTTTTAAGGCTTAACTTCCTTATAATCTCTGCAGATTCACTCGAGAAGATCAGTCCCTGTGAATTACCTGCTTCTATTGAATCGAGCCAGCTTGTGACAGAGAAAAACGGATTTTTGTTTATGTGTGTCCTCCATTCCTCAAGATAAGAATCACTTATAGGCTCCAGTTCTTTTTTGCTGTCAGCCGTATTGTAGTAATAAGACCTGTTTTTTTCAATGATCTCCTTTTCCTTTTTCTTTTTAATAACCGGAAATACGAAATGAAGATCGGGGTGTATCATCTTCTCATATTTTACACACGATTTACAGGTCCCGCATGAATCATGATCACTCCGGTTTTCGCAGCTTATATATCTGGCATAAGCCAGCGCCAGGGCCAGCGATCCGCAGCCTTCCGGCCCTGTAAAGAGCTGGGCATGGCTGACACGCTGTTCAAGGACTGAACGGATGAGCTTCGAAATAGTTTCCTGCTGCCCGGGAATGCTGGCAAAATTCATAAAAGCCTGCTTTTTTAGTTACTTCCGTTTATGCAGACAAATATAACCAGTAACGGCAAACCGGCAATGAACAACAAGGTTAAATTGCTTTCAGGGCAGCATCGTAATCAGGTTCCTGCGTTGTTTCAGGTACCAGCTCGGTATAGATGACCTTTCCTTCTTCATTGATAATGATAATGCTCCTGGCATACAGGCCGGCAAGCGGACCGTCGGTTGTATCAACACCATAGGCTTTCCCGAAAGCCGAATCGCGGAATCCGGAAAGAGTGATAACATTGGTAATGCCTTCGGTTGAACAGAACCTTCCATGGGCAAAAGGCAGATCTTTCGAAATGGCAAGAACCTTTGTGTTCCTGAGCCCTGCAGCCAGCTGGTTGAATTTCCTTACCGATGTAGCACACACAGATGTGTCGAGACTCGGAAAAACGTTGAGAATGAGGGTGTTTCCCTTAAGATCTTTAAGCGAAAGGGAACTGAGATCAGATTTTACAAGTGTGAAATCAGGTGCCTTGCTTCCTTTTGCAGGCAGACTGCCTGAGGTATTTACGGGATTTCCCTTGAAAGTAATTTTTGCCATAGCTTTTTTTTCAAAATTAGTTAAACATTTATCATGGTGTAAACAAAAAAAATGGTTTCAGGTTCAATTATTACAGATTATATATCTGAAAAATAATTAGGTTTGTAACAGTAAAAACAATGATTTACCAAAAACTTAAAATATGAAAATGATTCAGGATTTCAGCTTTAAAGGCATCAGGGCTATAGTAAGAGTCGATTTCAATGTTCCTCTCGACAAGAAGACATTTGTTGTGACCGACGACACCCGTATCAGAGGTGCGCTTCGTACGATAAAGAAGATAACAGGCGATGGAGGATCATGCATACTTATGTCGCACCTTGGAAGACCTGAGGGCAGGATGGATAAATATTCTCTCAAGCCGGTATTGCCGGTACTGGAGAAACATCTCGGCATGAAAGTTCTCTTTGCCGACGACTGTCTTGGAGAGACAGCAAAAAACATGTCGGCAGCACTGAAGCCGGGCGAAGTGCTTCTGCTTGAAAATGTCAGGTTCTATCCCGAGGAAGAAGGCAAGCCCATACTCCCGGAAACAGCAACAGACGAAGAAAAGAAAGCTGCAAAAGCTGCACTGAAAGTAAAACAGAAAGAGATGGCAAAAACTCTTGCTTCCTATGCCGATGTATATGTCAATGATGCATTTGGGACAGCACACAGGGCACATGCCACAACTGCTGTTGTTTCTGAATTCTTCCCTAAAGACAAGATCATGTTCGGATTCCTTATTAACAGCGAACTTGAGGCGATGGATAAGGTTCTCAATAATGCCCAGAAACCATTTACAGCCATTATGGGAGGAGCAAAGGTTTCAGACAAAATACTGCTTATCGAAAACCTGCTTAACAGGGTCGACAACCTTATTATCGGAGGCGGGATGACTTACACCTTCATAAAGGCACAGGGAGGCCAGATAGGCAAGTCGCTGTGCGAAGAAGACAAACTTGACCTTGCTCTCCAGATAATAAAGAAAGCAAAAGAGAAGAATGTAAATCTCTATCTTCCGGTCGACAGCCTCAATGCCGATAAGTTCGATAATGAGGCAAATACAAATATTACTTCCGTTGATGCAGTTCCTGAAGGCTGGCTTGGACTCGATATTGCTGAGAAGACAATAAGGGATTTCTCCGAAGTAATCAAAAACTCGAAGACCATTCTGTGGAACGGCCCAATGGGTGTATTTGAGATGGAGAAATTCTCAAAAGGGACAACAGCGATCGCAAAGGCAATAGCCGAAGCAACAGCAAAAGGGGCATTCTCACTTATCGGAGGAGGCGACTCGGTGGCTGCAATAAACAAGAACGGACTCGCTGATAAGGTCAGCTATGTATCAACAGGCGGCGGTGCAATGCTTGAATATATGGAGGGCAAGAAGCTTCCGGGCATTGTTGCTGTGCGAGGTGAATAAAATGGCGTGACGGTGCGAAGGTGCGATGGTGCGACGGCAGCAGCTCCTGAGGCCTGGTGATATAGCAGGTAACAAAACAAAATATCCTCTTTTGCGTTATCTTTGTTGCATGAAGAGGCTCCTGATATTATTATTGCCTTTTATTATCATCGCGGGTGGATGCGATGAAACAGGCAAGGCTGGTAAAATACCTGTAACAGGCACTGTTACCATTGAAAATACTCTTTACGGATCAGAACTATATTACACCAATGGTTTCAACTTCGCAAAGGCAGAAATAACATCTTCGCTGGCAACGCCCAAACCCGACGTCACAATCTACTTCGACGATACACAGGAACTTTTCATTCTTCAAACAGAGGCAGGGCTGAACGGTTTCTTTCTCCAGGGTGAATATGCTGATGAAACTTCTGCAAAAGCAGCTTTCAATAATCTTACCGCGCACTCTGTTTCGGACTGGGAGGATTGGGCAAATCCTGTGAGACCAAACCAGGTCTGGTTGTACAGATCGGCAAGTGAGCATTATGCAAAGCTGAGGATAGTATCAGTATCCTTTACTGCCATGGACCCGCGTGATTATGCAGAATGTACTTTCGAATGGGCTTACCAGCCCGATGGCTCCAAAACATTTCCCGGCAAATGAAACCGGATATTACCGAAACCATTTTTTCAATAAACGGGGACGAGGTCTTTACACGGCGCGCTCTTGAAATCTTCCATTTTCAGTATGCAGGCAACAAGGTTTATAAGGAGTTCATTGACAACCTGAACACAGATCCACGTTCAGTAAATTCTCTGAAAGACATACCTTTTATGCCAGTTGATTTTTTCAAAACCCGGGAAGTGATAACCGGAACCAGTAAGCCTGCCACGATCTTTGAAAGCAGCGGTACCACCGGGCATGAGAGGGCAAAGCATTATATAACAGATACCGGTTTATATGAAAGGAGCTTCCTCGAAACATTCCGCAGGTTTTATGGAGCACCTGAAGAATATTTTTTTGCCGCCCTGCTGCCATCATATACCGACAGGCAGAATTCCTCGCTGGTATATATGGCAGATCATCTGGTAAGGAAAAGCCGGTTTAAGGAGAGCGGATTCTTTAAAGATAATGCCGGTCAGCTTCTTTCTTCAATATCATCAGCAAGGCAGGCTGGCGCAAAAATTCTGTTGCTGGGTGTCAGCTTTGCCCTGCTTGATCTGGCAGAAAATCATGCGTCTGACCTCCATGATGTTATTATTATGGAGACCGGCGGCATGAAGGGCAGGAGAAAAGAAATTACAAGAGATGAGCTTCACGGGATTCTGACAAAGGCTTTTAACGTAAGTTCAATACATTCTGAATATGGGATGACAGAGCTGCTGAGCCAGGCTTATTCAAAAGCCGGAGGGCTGTTTCATTGCCCCCCCTGGATGAAAATTGTTATCCGCGATCCGCAGGATCCCAAGGCACTACTGGAAAAGCCAGGGACTACCGGCGGAATAAATATTATCGACCTGGCAAATATTCATTCATGCTCATTCATCTCAACCGGTGACCTGGGGAAGCTGCATACAGATGGTTCCTTCGAGGTTCTCGGCAGGATAGATAATTCTGATATAAGAGGATGTAACCTGTTAATAGAATAGGTCTTGCAGGTCTTGTGTTCAAGAACGGCCTGCGCGACAACTAAATACCCAGCTTTGTCTTTATAGCCGGCGGAATAGCGTTCTTATGGACCATAATAAAGATGGTTTTTGCCCTGACGAAATTCTCCGACATGTTGAGATAACCTCCGAATACATTTCTATCAGTACCCCATGAGTTTTTAGTTTTATAATATTTTGTTCCGTTCTGGTCTTTTACAATACCTGTGAGGTGCATGAGATGGTCGTCGGTTGTTGAAAAACTTTCATACCCGGCCTGTCTTATTTCCTGTGTAATATTAATTTCGGGACCGGGTGATGGAACAGATGCAGGCATATTTCCCTGTGGGCCCTGTGTTGCAGGTCGTTCAAGCCGCTGCCTGTCAGTCATCGGCCCGCGATCCTGAGACTGGTTTACCGGGACAACAGCAAAACCGTTCTGGTGGGAAAATCCGCTTTCACTAACATCGCCATCCCAGTTTACAGTATAGCCGTTTTTAAATGAATAGTCCATTATTTCGATAAGTTCATCGAGAGGAACATTATAAAAGCGGGCCATCGACCAGTTGTCGGGGACCTCCAGTATACCCTGCGTATAGAAGGGGAAATGTGTGAAAGATGTTATTTCGACATAATCGTCGGGATTTATACCAAGATTTGCTGCAAATGTTCCCGGAGTAAACGATGAACCTTTATATGTGAAACTTTCAGGTACTTTGCCCAGGTAGGTGTCAAGAATTGAATTGACAATGGTATAATACTGGCTGCTCTCCTTGCGTCGTGTTACCGGCACAGCAGCTACAGCATTTATAAACTCCTGGAGCTCGCTGTGGTTATGTGTAGGGGAGCCGTAATTCAATCCGTTATAAACTTCATCAGGAACAATCCCATATTCCGAAAAAACTCTCATCCAGTCGTGTGCCAGGCTTCCCGGGCCGAGATTACCCTTCCCGCGGCGGAGGTAATTATCTTTCAGCCTGTCGATATAGTTCATTCTTACGATAAACATTTCTGAGAGATCATATTCTCCTTTTCCCATACGAAGAAGCTCCGACTCAATAAATGAGGTTGTGGCAAAGCACCAGCATGTTCCGGTGGCTGACTGGTTTTTGACGGAAGTTGCCTTCAGGTCAATAACAGGAGTGAATTTATAGCCTTCTTCGGCTTTTAACGGTTGTGAATTATTTTTCTGGCCGGTTGCAGGTATAAAAATATATGCTGCAGCAGCAAGCAGAAGGAGAATTTTTTTCATGGTAGTAAAATTATGAATCAGAGATTACGAAGCTAAAAAAATTAATATCAATTTGAAATGATTTGCCTCTGTTTAAGAATAATTAACCTTGAAAAAACGTGTGGTTTTATTTTACCAGGTCATAGGAATGATCTACCCAGCTGAGGATCTCGCTGTCGCGGATAGTACCGTCGATAAACACACTGTTCCAATGTTTTTTGGTTCATTTAGTACCCAGGGATTTTGTATGCGCCATTCTAGGCATTCCTGATATGCTGATTTCATCTTTTGCTCGTAGAACATAAAATATTATAGAGCAGGTCGTTAGCCGTTCTATTTCCTCGTAGAGGATATGGTGTTGTCAGGCGATCATCTAATCAAAAAATTCAAATAAATACCTGGCATCATATTAAATTTCATTTATGTACGGAAATAAATTTTTTCAATGTTAAACATGATTTTATCCTTATCCTCTACGAGGAATGAAATCATTTAATTTGCTGTTATTCTACAATTCCATAACCCCTACGGGGTACGAAATGTCTGCAAGGGGATTAAACTGTGTGGTAAAACAAATCAAAACAACCACGTAATTGTTGTGGTTGATTGTTCCTGTTATTTTATACGTCGTTCAGATGTACCCGGGGATAATTGAGTACGCCATTACAAGCATTTCTGATATGAAGATCTCATTATTTGCTCGTAGAGCATAAGATTTTATGACGGTGGTCTAATCAAGGAAATCAAATAAATACCTGGCATCATATTAAATTTCATTTATGTACGGAAATAAATTTTTTCAATGTTAAACATGATTTTA
>JAKLFN010000057.1 GCA_022711195.1 Bacteroidota bacterium | reverse complement strand
CACGTAGCTTACTGGCCCGACGAAAAGAAATCACCAAATACCATAGAGCTGATCAGAAGCAGGGAAGTCGACCTGGTAATCAATATACCAAAGGACCTTTCCGATACAGAACTCAATAACGACTATTCCATACGCCGCAGCGCAGTCGATTACAATGTGCCGCTGATCACAAATTCACGGCTAGCCAGCGCTTTTATCCTTGCTTTCTGCCGGCTTAAGGAAGACCAACTGGCTATTAAGAGCTGGGATGAATATAAATAAGACCAAAGACTAAAGACCAAAGTCCAAAGACCAAAGACCAAAGACCAAAGACCAAAGACCAAAGACCAAAGACCAAAGCTCCGGGATAAAAGAAAGAAAAGGAATTATGATAAGCATACGGAAAGCAATTATAGCTGATGCTCCTTCAATAGTCGATTTCCAGCTGAAAATGGCCTGGGAAACAGAAGAGATGAAACTCGATGTTGTGACGGTAACCAAAGGCGTCCAGGCAGTATTCGAAGATAATTCCAGAGGTCAATATTACATTGCTGAAAATAACGGCGCCGTAATAGCTTCCCTGCTTATCACTTATGAATGGAGCGACTGGAGAAATTGTAATGTCTGGTGGTTCCAGTCTGTTTATGTTAAACCTGAATTCAGACGAAAGGGCGTATTCAGAAAAATGTATGAACATATAAAACAACTTGCAGAAGAACAAAATATTGCCGGGCTCAGACTATATGTCGAATCAAAGAACACAAGGGCCCAGAAAACATATGAAGCCCTGGGTATGAGCTCCGAACACTATGATTTCTATGAATGGATGAGAAAATGACCTATGCAATGGTTTTCCCTGATATTAATTCTTCCCTACCTGGTATTTCTGACCGGTATAATCAGGGGGCTTGCAAAGATCAGATCCTTCAGACCAAAATCAACTCCTTCTGTCTTTATCTCAGTCATAGTCGCATGCCGGAATGAGGAAAAGAATATTTCAAGGCTTCTTGAACATATTTCCGCCCAGGACTATTCGCGGGACCTTTTCGAATGCATCATAATAGATGATAATTCGGCAGATTCAACATTCAACACAGCCTCAGCATTCACCGGCATAAAAAATTATAAAGTCCTGAAAAACAAGGGATCAGGTAAGAAGACGGCTGTCAGGACCGGTATTGAAGCTTGTACCGGCGGGCTCATTATTACAACAGATGCCGATTGCATACCGGGTAGTGCATGGCTGAAGACTTTTGCCTTATTTTATGCTGAAGAGAGACCCGATCTCATAATCGGACCTGTTACCATATCAGGCGGGAAAGGATTTTTCAGCCGGTTCCAGGAACTTGAATTCCTCAGCCTGCAGGGTATTACGGCAGGTACCGCCATAAGAGATAATCCTGTTATGTGTAATGCCGCAAATATGGCATTCACAAAAGAGGCTTATATTGAAAATCATACAGGCTTGCATGAGGAGCTGGTCAGCGGCGATGATGTTTTCCTGCTTCACAGCCTCAAGAAAAAAAAGAATAGCAGGATCTTATGGCTGGAATCCGATGATGCGATTGTCAGTACAGCCCCCTGTGAGACCTGGAATTCCTTTTTCCGGCAGAGGGCACGCTGGATATCGAAAGCAGGAGCCTACAAAGATGCTTATACCATAATGCTGGCAATTGTAACATTTGTTACTATTTTAATTCAGCCTCTTCTACTGGCAGCCGGATTTTTTGATCACATTTTCTGGCTTGTTCTTGCAACAGCACTCGTACTGAAATCTATTCCCGATTACCTGATCCTCCGAAACACAACCTCCAGGTACGGAAGAAAAAACCTGATGCGATGGTTTGTACCTTCACAACTCTTTTACATCTGTTATATATTCCGGGTTGTTCTCAGAGCAGCCTTCAGTGAAAACCGCTGGTAATTTAATGGTACTTCACCATTACGCCTTCGCTACCTCCTTCGCTGGCGCTACGGAGGTCGAAGAAAGTTTCGGCGTACACAGTGCACCGTTGCACCATTGCACCATTGTACCCTTTAGTTCCCCATCTCCGACAGGAACTTTATCCTCATAAGCCTGATCTCTTCCTCTTCAAAATCATTACCAAGCTCTTTAATAGCCTCTTCGAGCGAGTCGGTCTGAGCCTCCTCCCTGAAGTATGAGAATATATCATGCTGACGGTCTTCGTCAATGACTGTATCAATATAATAATCGAGGTTCAGGCGTGTTCCTGAGTTTACTATTGCTTCTATCTCCGAGATCACCTCTCCTATTTCAAGTCCTTTTGCATCGGCAATATCCTCGAGGGGGCGTTTCATGTCGATGCTCTGAATGATATAGACTTTTATCCCTGATTTATTTACCACCGATTTGACAACCATATCGAGAGGCCTGATGATCTCCTTTTCCTCTACATACTTCTTTATCACATCGACGAATTCCTTGCCGTAGCGTTGTGCCTTTCCTGCGCCGACACCCGAGATATTCTGAAGCTCATCGAGAGTAACAGGATATTGTATCGCCATATCTTCCAGAGAGGGATCCTGGAAAATTACAAAAGGAGGCACCTCTTTCAGCTTTGATATCTTCTTTCTCAGATCCTTAAGAATGCTGAAAAGCTCTTCGTCGACGGCGGCTGTCTTTGCACCGAAGGCATTTTCCTCGTCAGCAGTATCGGCATAATCGTGGTCCTCGGCAAGCATCAGTGAGTAGGGTTTTTCAATAAAGGAGTGTCCCTTTTCGGTAACTTTCAGCAAGCCGTAATTCTCTATATCCTTGGTAAGGAATTTGGCAATCAGCGCCTGCCTGATAACCATATTCCAGTATTTTTCATCTTTTTCTTCTCCAATGCCGAAAAATTCAAGCTTATTATGCTTGTACGATTTTATTGCAGAAGTTACTTTCCCTGATAAGATATGTGCAATATGGTCGGCTTTGAACTTCTCCTTTACGGCCAGAATTGTTTCCAGGACATTGACCACTGCTTCGCTGCCTTCGAACTGGTCTTTAGGGTGAAGACAGTTGTCGCATGCCTCGCAGTTTTCATTCTGGTACTCTTCGCCGAAATAATGGAGCAGAAGACGCCGCCTGCACACCGACGATTCTGCATATGATACTGTTTCAAGCAGAAGCTGTTTCCCAATCTCCTGTTCGGCAATAGGTTTGCCCTGCATGAATTTTTCCAGCTTCACGATCTCATTATAGCTGTAATATGCGATACAGTTGCCCTCACCTCCGTCTCTGCCGGCGCGGCCTGTTTCCTGGTAATAGCCTTCGAGGCTCTTAGGGATATCGTAGTGGATCACAAACCTCACATCGGGCTTATCGATTCCCATTCCGAAGGCAATTGTTGCCACGATTACATCAACCTCCTCCATCAGGAACTTATCCTGGTTCTGTGTCCGGGTGGCAGAGTCCATTCCTGCGTGGTATGGAAGAGCTTTGATGCCGTTTACCTTTAGCACCTCGGCCATCTCCTCAACTTTTTTGCGGCTGAGGCAGTAGATGATCCCTGATTTTCCTGGATTATTTTTTATGTACTTGATGATCTCCCTTGAGACATCCTGCTTCGATTTGACCTCATAATAGAGATTTGGTCTGTTGAATGACGATTTGAAGACATCAGCATCAAGGATGCCAAGGTTTTTCTGGATATCATGCTGTACTTTGGGTGTGGCTGTTGCCGTAAGTGCAATTATCGGAGAGCGTCCTATTGTATCGATTATAGGTCTTATTCGCCTGTACTCAGGCCTGAAGTCGTGTCCCCATTCAGAAATGCAATGTGCCTCATCCACGGCATAGAACGACACCTTTATATTCTTAAGGAAATCAATGTTCTCTTCTTTTGTCAGCGATTCAGGGGCTACATAGAGCAGTTTTGCATTATGTTCGAGGACATCTTTCTTTACACGTGCGATCTCGGTTTTTGTGAGTGATGAGTTGAGGAAATGAGCCACATCGTCGTTAGTGGCAAAGTTTCTCATGGCATCGACCTGGTTTTTCATCAGGGCTATAAGCGGCGAGATGACAATTGCCGTACCCTCTCCCATCACTGCCGGAAGCTGGTAACACAGCGATTTTCCGCCACCTGTAGGCATTAACACAAATGTATCACGTCCTGCCAGGACATTCTTAATAATAGGTTCCTGGTTTCCCTTAAAGGTATCAAATCCGAAATACCTCTTCAGGTAATCATGTATTGTCTTGTCGTTCAGCATTTAATAATCACTGATGATAAAAATTCATCAGCCCTGTTTTATTACTATCTATCTAAGTTAATAATTTTCCTGATTATAATCCGGTTTTATAAAATAATTAACATAATTTGTTTTTTCACATATACAACATATAACCTGCCCATGTTGTTTTGAATTGGAAGATTTCTCATCTTTACACGCTGAATTTTAAAAGGTGGTTTACTGATGGCATTAAAATGGAAGAGCGCAAAGGGAGAGGCTGAGATGTCATTCCTTGAACATCTTGAGGAGCTTAGATGGCATATTATCAGGTCTGTTATCGCCATTTTTGCCTTCATGATTGTGGCTTTTATCTTTAAACAGGTTCTTTTCGACACTGTCCTGCTGGCTCCTTCAAAGCCTGAATTCATCACAAACAGGCTTCTGTGCCAGTTCGGGCATTACCTTGCCACCCTCTGGGAAACCGAAAACCCCGACATGTTATGTATAAACAGAAATAACGAGTTCCAGCTTATAAGCATAAAGATGGCAGGGCAGATAACAACACATATTGTTGTTGCCCTCGTGTCGGGGCTGATTATAGCTTTCCCGTTCGTAATACGTGAGTTCTGGTCATTCTTCAGGCCTGCTCTTCATTCCAACGAAGCAAAACACGCAAGGGGAGCCGTTCTCGCCTCAACGATGCTTTTCTTCATTGGCGTGCTCTTCGGCTATTTTGTGCTGGCACCCCTGTCGATTCATTTCCTCACTTCATACCAGGTAAGTCCCGATGTTATCAACCAGATCAATATCAGATCATACATAGGAACACTTACATCGATATGCCTTGCTACAGGAATAGTTTTCGAACTTCCAATTATCGCCTACTTCCTTACCAAGATAGGTGTCATTACCCCTGCCTTTATGAGGAAATACAGGAAACACTCCATTGTGGTGATCTTCATAATTGCGGCTATCATTACACCCCCTGACGTTTTTTCACAGACACTTGTCGCAATACCTCTCCTGCTGCTTTACGAAATCAGCATATTTATTTCGGCAGGAGTCATCAGATCGAAACAAAAAGAACATGATAAATTCATGACCGATGAAGAAAAAGCCGAACACCCGGCCGACTAATAAAATACATAATGAAACTCTATACTGATAACCTTGTTAAGAAATACCGCAGCAGAACTGTTGTCGATCATGTTTCTATAGAGGTCGAACAGGGAGAGATTGTAGGTCTGCTCGGGCCTAATGGTGCCGGAAAGACTACCTCCTTCTACATGATAGTAGGGCTTATAAGACCGAGAGAAGGAAAGATATTCCTTGATAATGAAGAGATTACAACTCTTCCGGTCTATAAACGTGCACGCAGGGGGATCGGATACCTGGCGCAGGAAGCCTCAGTGTTCAGAAACCTTACAGTTGAAGATAACCTGAAAGCTGTTCTGGAAATGTCAGGACTATCAAAGAGTGAGCAGGCAGAAAGAGTTGAAAATCTGCTCAATGAATTTGGCCTTCAGAAAATCAGAAAAAGCAAGGGAATACAACTTTCCGGGGGAGAAAGGAGAAGAACAGAAATCGCCAGGGCACTGGCGCTGAAACCCAGCTTCATCCTCCTCGACGAACCATTTGCAGGTGTCGACCCTATAGCGGTGGAAGACATCCAGAGCATTGTATCGCATCTTAAAGACAAAAATATCGGCATCCTTATTACCGACCATAATGTTCACGAAACACTCTCAATCACCGACAGGGCATATCTTTTGTATGAGGGTAAAATCCTGAAATCAGGAACTTCTGTCCAGCTCGCCGACGACGAACATGTAAGGAACGTGTACCTTGGCAAGAACTTCGAACTGCGCAGGTAAGCACACGACTTGGTTAAAACAATAATTTTCATTACTTTTGCACCGGTTTTTGCGGATGTGTCGTAATTGGTAGCCGAGCAAGACTTAGGATCTTGTGTCTTAAAGACGTGGGGGTTCGAGTCCCTTCATCCGCACAAAGAAATAAACCGCCCTGTATCTTTCTAATTTAAGTGTCGGCGGTTTTTTTAAATTAACAAACATTAAGAAAATGAATATCACAAGAGAAAACATCGACAACCTGAATGCTGTCCTGAAAGTACATATTGAAAAAAACGATTACCAGGAGAAAGTGGAGAAAGTGCTGAGAGACTATCGTAAAAAAGCCAATATAAAAGGTTTCCGCCCCGGGATGGTACCGATCGATCTCATCAGGAAAATGTACGGCCTTGCAGTAAAAGTCGATGAAATCAATAAGAGTGTCAGCGAAAGTATACATAAATATATTACCGACGAGAAAATTGATATCCTCGGCGATCCGCTTCCGAAAACCGATGAACAGGAAAAATTCGATTTTGAAAAACAGGACGATTTCAACTTCTCCTTCGAAATGGGCCTCGCCCCTGCATTCGAGGTAAATTCAGGAAAGAAAGACAAAGTCACCAGCTATGAGATCATTATCGATGAGAAAATGAGAAACGATTTTGTTGCCAACTATACCCGCCGTTACGGTGAATTTAAAAAAGAAGAGGCAACAGGAGAAAAAGATATTCTCAAGGGTAAGATCGAAGCCGTAGATGAAAAAGGCAATCAGGTGCCCGAAGGCCTCTTCAACGAAAACTCTACCCTTGCCGTCGATATTATAAAGGATGAGGAGATAAAAAAGAATTTCATCGGCAAAAAAGAAAATGATAGTATCGATTTCGATATAAGAAAAGCATTCCCGAATGAGATAGAAATTGCAGGCCTTCTTGGAAAAAAGAAAGAGGAGACAGAAGGGCTGGAAGGTATCTTCAGGTTTACTATCAGGGAAATAACCAGGTTCTATTCAGCCGAGATCAACCAGGAACTCTTTAACAGAATTTATGGTGAGAACATCGTGAATTCCGAAGAAGAATTCATGAAAAAAATCGAAGAAGAGATTACTGCAGGCCTTAAAAATGAAACAGATTTCAAGCTTATGCAGGATATCAAAAAGCTAATCCTCGAAAACACCGATTTCAACCTCCCCGAAGATTTCCTTAAGAAATGGCTTCTGAAAGTGAACGAAAATACAACTGAAGAACAGATCGAAAAGGAATTTGACAGTTTCAGGAAGGACCTCAAATGGCAGCTCATAAGGAACAAGGTAGCCAGAGACAACGAGATCAAAATTTCAGAAGAAGAGCTTCAGAAAGAAGCCGAGAATATTACCAGGTACCAGTTCAGGCAATACGGACTATTCTATGCTACCGACGAACAGATTGCCAGTTACGCCAGGGAAACGCTTAAAAGAGAGGATGATGCCAAGCGAATAGCTGATAAGATCCTTGAAGATAAAGTGCTTGAAAAACTTAAGGAAACTGTAAAAACTGAAGAAAAGAAAATCACGGCAGAGGAGTTTAATAAGCTTTTTGAATCATAATCAGCCGGTTATAATCATATTTTATATTTTTTATATCTTTGATCCTTAATCCAAAAACCAGGGTACAATGAATATAAATGATGACTTCAGAAAATTCGCAAAAGATAAGCATGGCGTAAGCAGCCTTACAATGCACCGCTATTCATCAATAATCGCCAACAGCTATATTTCCCCTACAATTATCGAAGAACGTCAGCTTAACGTTGCTTCGATGGACGTATTCTCAAGACTGATGATGGACAGGATAATATTCCTGGGCCTTCCGATCGACGACTACGTGGCAAATATCGTCCAGGCACAGCTGCTTTACCTCGATTCATCTGACCCCGGAAAAGATATTCAGATTTACTTCAATACTCCGGGAGGATCAGTAAATGCAGGCCTGGGTATCTATGACACCATGCAGTACATAACCTCCGATGTGGCAACAATATGTACCGGTATGGCAGCATCGATGGGAGCAGTACTGCTCACTGCCGGCACCAGGGGAAAGAGATCAGCCCTAAAACACTCACGCATAATGATCCATCAGCCTATGGGCGGCGTTGAAGGCCAGGCTTCCGACATTGAAATACAAGCACGCGAGATCATGAAGATCAAAAGGGAACTTTATGAAATTATCGCCCTTCACTCCGGAAATCCTGTCGAAAAAGTCGAAAAAGACTCCGACAGAGACCACTGGATGACTTCACAGGAAGCCAAAGATTATGGCATGATCGATGAGATACTTGTCAGACCAGAACACAAATAAAAATGGATAAGTGTTCCTTTTGCGGCAGAACAAAAAAGGAGGCCAATATTCTCATAGCAGGCCTCGAAGGCCATATCTGCGACCATTGTATTGAACAGGCCTACGGAATTATGAACGAAGAGCTGGGAGCTAAGAAAAACCAGCAATTCGACACCATTAACCTCCTCAAACCTGCTGAAATAAAAAACTTCCTCGACCAGTATGTTATAGGACAGGATATGGCAAAAAAAATCATATCAGTTGCCGTCTATAACCATTACAAAAGGCTGATGCAGAAATCCGATCCCGACGATATCGAGATCGAGAAATCAAATATCATCCTCGTTGGCGAGACAGGTACAGGAAAAACCCTCCTCGCACGTACTGTCGCAAAAATGCTCCATGTCCCCTTCACTATTGTCGATGCCACAGTGCTCACCGAAGCCGGTTATGTGGGAGAAGATATTGAAAGTCTTCTTACCCGCCTGCTGCAAAACGCTGACTATGACGTCAAAGCAGCAGAGAAAGGAATAGTATTCATCGATGAGATCGACAAAATTGCACGTAAGGAGGGCGACAATCCATCTATAACCCGCGACGTGTCGGGTGAAGGAGTACAGCAGGGACTGCTGAAACTGCTCGAGGGATCTGTGGTAAACGTACCACCCCAGGGCGGACGCAAACATCCGGAACAGAAAATGATTCCTGTCGACACAAAAAATATACTTTTTATCTGCGGGGGCGCCTTTGTGGGTATTGAGAAAAAAATTGCTCAACGTCTGAACACACAAATAGTTGGCTATGGCGCATCAAAGAACAGGGAGAAAGTCGATAAGGATAACCTGCTTAAATATGTGGCACCCCAGGACCTCAGGGCTTTCGGCATGATACCCGAAATCGTCGGACGCCTTCCTGTAGTCACACACCTCGATCCCCTCGACAGAAAAGCACTGAGAGCCATACTCACAGAACCAAAAAATGCACTCGTAAAACAATATGTCAAGCTTTTCAAAATGGACAATATCGACCTTACCTTTGCCGATGGTGTCCTCGATTTCATTGTCGATAAGGCTGTGGAATTCAAGCTTGGCGCAAGGGGACTCAGGTCGATATGCGAAACTATCATGCTCGATGCTATGTTTGAGATGCCATCACTGGGAAAGGATGAACTGGTAATAACCCTCGACTATGCCAGCAGCAGGCTCCAGAGGATCGACATGAAAGTGCTTCGTGCATCATAAAGAATTAAGAACTCAGAACAACAGAACAGCGAATTGAGAAGTTCTCAATTCGCTGTTCAAATGTTCTGATGTTCTTACTTAAGATCCACGTTAAGGGTTTGAGGGCAGTTCTACCTGTGGAACTTGAGAAGTATCTCTTTAGTCTGCTCACCCATGGTAAGAGTAGCCTTTGCATCACATTCACCGTCGCCGTAATTAAGATCGACAGCCTCAAAACCTTCCCTTTCTATCCTGACTACACCGCTCACTATGAACCTGCATGCACGCTTCCAGTATAATGCCGAGGTAATGGTATTCTCAAAACTTACACCTTTGATGGTGACTCCGGTCGCACTTCCTGTAATGAAGCACTCATCATCCGAGATGTTCTTTGTCAGAAACCCTGCTATCCATTCCCTCTCATGACTGAATGACCGTTCAATTGTCTTCCCTGTTGGCAGGGTAAGCATGCCGCCTGTGAGCGACACTGCAAAAACCATATTCTGGTTGTTGTTATAACCCATGTTTTCAATAACCTTGGTTCCTTCGACTTTGATCCCGTTCACATAATAATCTTCAAAAGTGACCGTCTTCTTGGAGCCTACTGATAATCTGGGGCCTGTTACCACAGTAATTATTTTTCCTGATCGCGTATTATCATATAATCCCGTACAGAGCGTGCCAAAATCAATAGTAATGGTTTTTGGCCAGTTGGAATCATCAGGATGATCGATGGTCACCAGCGGACAGGAATCGACAGGTGCCGCCTTTGAAAAGCCTCCTTTCATAAAGTTGTCAAGCATTATGTCGGCATTATCCACTGAGCTGAAGACATCATCGAAAATGGCATCGCTGACAGCATCGTCGCTGGCCAGGTCGATACTTGTCTGATCAATGTCTGTCTGTTTGTCGCACGATGTAAATGAGAGTATTGCAAGAGCCGCAATCATAAAAAAAATCTTCGTTTTCATAAGTTGTATTATTAAATGAATATTTCCGATTAACAACACCTTAGATGAGGGCTGACCGGAAAGGTTTAATGGGGAAATATTCATTTTTTGAATTCTCTGTGAAACATTTTTCTCCGCACATAGGTAACATAGGTATATGGCACTCCTCCCTCTTCTGCTTTAAACTCCTCTTTTTCAACGGCTTTCCATATCTTCGGATCTATCTCCGGGAAGAAGACATCTGCATCTGCTTTCCTGTGTACATGGGTTATCAGGAGGCGGTCGGCTACCGGCATGAACTGCCTGTAGATGCTTCCACCTCCAATAATAAATACTTCTCTGTCGCTGCTGCATTGCTCCACTGCATCTTCAATCGAATATGCAGTAACGGCACCCGGGAAAGTCTCACCGGCAATATCTGTAATTACCACATTCTTTCTGTTAGGCAGGGGCCGGCGGGGCAGGGATTCCCAGGTCCTTTTTCCCATGATTACCGTATTACCTGTTGTAAGCTGCTTAAAGCGCTTCATATCTTCAGGAAGGTGCCAGAGAAGGTCATTGTTCTTTCCAATTCCAAGGTCGTCAGAAACAGCAACAATAATTGATATCATAAGTTCTTTTTTTAAACCGCTATATCTCCTTTTATATGAGGATGTGAAATATAATCGACAAGCTCAAAATCGCCATACCTGAACTTCAGTATATCATCCACCGCCGGATTTATCTTCATTTCGGGGAGAGGGTATGG
>JAKLFN010000056.1 GCA_022711195.1 Bacteroidota bacterium | reverse complement strand
AATATGTGTCGCCGTTAAGTATCAGTAAATCATCGGAATCAATATGCCTCAGGGCGAATCTCAGGGCACCTCCTGTTCCGAGGGGCTTCTCCTCGATGGCATATACAATGTTCAGTTTTCGAAATGTATTTCCGAAATAACCTGCGATGGCTTCGGATTTGTAGCCTGCCGATATCACCGCCCTGCTTATACCTGAATTCTCAAGCCAGGTGAGAACATAGTGAAGAAAGGGCTTACCGTTTACCGGAGCCATTGGCTTGGGGACATCAGCGACGACCTCCCTCAGGCGCGTTCCCAGTCCTCCGGCAAGTATAACTGCTTCTCTCATTTTTTTCTGAAAAGTTCTTCTTCGACGATAGAACAGATGATATGTTCAACGAGCAACTGGGCTTCCTGTACCCTCGGGGTATCTGTCCCGGGAATAATAATGCAGATATCGCAGAGATCTTTCATCAGTCCTCCCGAGCCTCCGGTGATGCCCACAGAGAACACTTTTTGTTTCCGTGCCTCCTTCAGAGCTTCCAGCAGGTTAGACGATTTGCCAGATGTAGATATTGCGATGAAGATATCTCCGGCTTTAGCGAGAGCTGATATCTGCCTCGAGAACACGGTGTTAAAGGAGGTATCGTTCCCTACAGATGTGAGTATGGAAGAATCTGTTGTCAATGCTATTGCAGGCAGTCCAGGACGGTCGAAATTAAACTTATTTACGAATTCGGCTGCTATGTGCTGTGCATCGGCAGCACTTCCTCCATTGCCGGCAACAAGTAACTTATTTCCTGACCTGAACGCGTTTATTATCTCCCGCGAAGCCTTTTCTATTTGTTCCACAACTCCCTGTTCCTGAATAAGCTTCATCTTCAATTCAGCTGACTCCACAATCTGTTCCCTGATTTTTTCCTTCATCTTAAAAAGATTATACTTTCAACTTTTTCCTTTCCCCTTTCTCCTCTTTCCTCTTTCCTCTCTCCTCTTTCCTATCTCCTCTCTCCTCACTCCTTTCTCCTCTAACTCATCTTCCATCCCTGGCATCCATGTTCACTGAAATGAAAATCAACAACGGTGCCGCTGAATTTATTAAGTGTATTAATAACATTAATTCTTTTTACCGGATCGACTGCGAAGAACATAAAGCCACCGCCGCCTGCCCCAGAAACTTTGCCTCCGTAAGCGCCGGCTTTGACAGCTGCAGAGTAGATCTTTTCGATATTGCTATTTGAGATCGATGCTGCCATTTTCTTCTTATTTTCCCACTCCCTGCCGAGGGCTGACGCAAACTGAATGATGTCGCCCTTAAGAAGATAGTTCTTCATCATATAAGAGTTCTCCTTGATGCGGTGCGTAGCATCTATTTGTGTCTTTTTCCCTTTTGCAGTATTATCCTGTTGTTCCCTGATTATCTTGTCTGATGTTCGTGAGGCGCCGGTATAGTAGAGCACCATCGACACTTCCAGCTCATCGACTATCCAGCGCTTCATCCTGAGCGGATTGACGATCACGCGGTCATCCTTATAAAATTCAATAAAGTTGAAGCCTCCGAAAGTGGCTGCATACTGATCCTGTTTTCCTCCCCTGAAGCCCAGGTCTCTTCGTTCAATTGTATAGGCCAGCCAGGCCATATCGTAATCACCCAGAGGAAGGTTGAGCCATTCTGCAAAAGCCTTAAGTATTGCCACCACCATTGTCGATGAGGAGCCAAGTCCGCTGCCGGGTGGGACATCGCAAAAGGTTGTCAGCTCAAAAGAAAGAGGTTTCCTTATATTATAATCTTTGACGATCCTGTTATAGACACCTTTTTGCAGGTCGAGCGTTCCGTCGATGGGAAGGGTTAGAGCTGAAACATATTTCTTTTTGATGTTAAGATCAGATGCGTTTAAAGTAATATGCCCGGAGTTTGTTTCCCTGATCGTGCAATGTGCATATTTGTCGATGGTGGCATTCAGTACAGCTCCTCCAAACAGGTCAGAGTATGGAGAGACATCGCTTCCGCCTCCTCCGAGGCCAAGACGTAATGGCGCTTTACTTCTGTATATCATGTTGATGGGTTCTGGTATTATTTCCCCCTTTGAAGGGGGACAGGGGGATGTTTTTCAAGATTTACACCCCCCACCCCCCCTCAAGGGGGGATTTGTTATTGGTTTATTTCTTTATAAATAGTCATAATTGAATCTGTCAGCTTATCCCAGGTAAATTTAGCTTTTTCTTCTCTTACACCGGCAACCAATGACGTTTTCCTTCCAGAGGAGAAGAAATCATTTATTGAGCCGGCGATTGTTTCAGGCTCAGGGGCGACAACATAACCGCATCTGCCGTGAGGTACTATTTCGCTCAGTCCGCCTACATCAGTTACCACCATCGGCTTTTCGAAATGGTATGCTATCTGGGTTACACCGCTCTGTGTTGCACTTCTGTATGGCTGAACCACAAGGTCGCATGCCGAGAAGAAAAGAGAGACCTCCTCTTCCTTAATAAACCTGTCATAAAAAATGATATCATCATCCAGGTGATGTTTCTTTACCTGCAACAGGTAAGGAGCGGCATCTTCATAGAACTCACCGGCAACGATCAGTTTCAGATTTTTTCCCCTTAACCGTGGGTCGGCAAAAGCATCGATAAGGAGGTCGAGGCCTTTATAGGCACGGATGAACCCGAAAAAAAGAAGGTATCTGTTACCCTCATCGAGTGAGAGCCTCCTCAGTGATTCCTCCCTGGAGAGCAGCGACCCGTAATTATCATACAGCGGATGAGGATTAAACCTCACAGGCAGATTCACCCTGAACTTGCTCAGGTCTTCTGCAACACTTCGCGACATAACAATTGCTCCATCGATTCCGGCAGTAAAATAACTTGTCAACATCCTGTCGATGATACTCTTTTCATGAGGGATCACATTATCGAAAATGCAGATCACCTTTGTTTTTCTGTTTTTACCGCGTGCAGCTATCCGGATGATAGTTCCGAAACAGGGCGCCATGAAAGGATGCCAGTATTTTATTATCAGAATATCCGGCTTCATTTTCCTGATCCTGAATCCTGTTTTTACCCAGGTGAATGGATTTACAGAGCTGAACAACCTGGTGATCTTCAGTCGTGCAGGGGCTTCAGCATCAGTGAATTGTGTTTTTCCCGGAAAGAAGATACGCGGGTACTGGAGTGTGAATGTAAAGATCTCGGCCGGCACACCTTCGGAAATAAACTGCAGTGCCAGCCTTTCATTGTAGGCAGCCAGTCCTCCCCTGAAGGGATGGGCAGTTCCAAGGATCAGTATCTTCATCTGATAAATAAAGTTCAAAAATAGTAAAAATGATGAAACAGGCGTCAGGCGTCAGGCCACCTTCGCTTATGCTTCGGTGGCTGATAGCGGCGGACGGCAGGTTATTCAAGATAATCTTTCAGGTAGAGAAAACTCTGAGTAAGCTTTCCTTCTTTAAGTATTGTCGCCCTCTGTATAACAGGAGTATCGTTACCGGAAAGGAGGTCAGGCAGAACGCTTTTCATAAGCTGCAACCCGAAATCGGCTGAGGCATCCCTCGGCAGCTCTCCGGGAAGGTTATCGATCGACATTACAGATATATTCTCAGTCCTGGTAAAGGCAGGCTCCTCCTTTTCGAGAAAGGGATTATATCCATAGAACGGATCTGCTATTGTGGTGGCCCTAATTGTGGAAGGAATAGAACCGTTAACGTCGCAGCTTATATCGGCAATGACCGAAATTTTAAATCCGGGCTCCTTCATTTCTTCCTTTGTAAAGAGCACCGGTGACCTGGGATCCCAGTAGTGGCCTGCAACCAATATATCAGTGACTCTTGTGAATGGTTTGAAAGCTGATACATATTCTTCAGGATGCCTGATAAAATGGTCGAAGCTGAATTCTTTACCCTCCTTGTGTGCTGTATAATGCTCAGGACCTATCTGACACATTACCGGAACGTCGAAATCACGGGTAAGGAAATCTTCGGGACTTACCTGCACCAGGTTGCATACATTCAATGTTTCCATGGCTCCGTTCGACACACGTCCGCCTCCGGTGACAAGAACTTTGAGTCCCGGGCGAAGTTCTATAAGGCGAAGGCCGGCCCACATCTCATTCAGGTCGTGACACTGGTGTGCCGGTTTCAGCCTGAACCTGTTAGTTTTTATACCCCGTGCCCTGAGGCCATTGTAGGCGCCTACTATTCCTGCCCATCGTCCGAATGCCACGACTCTCTCTCCATTATCTGTGGTGAGGTACTCGTAATCGAGAAGGGTGATCTTTTTAGAGGAGAGCTCGCGGAACATTTCACGGTTATGAGGCTGCTTCTTTCCTACATGTGAAAAGAACATATAAGTCTTTCCGGGAATAAAAGTCCTTTTATCGACTTCCTTGACTCCCAGAAGGATATCACAGCCTGTAAGATCTTCTTTCAGAGGTATATTGAGATATTCATACTCTTCATCGGAGTAACACCTTATAGCGCCGGGCTGTACGTAGAATTCTGCATACGGGAACAGTTCCTGCAACGTAATTATTTGTGGCGGGGTAAGAGGCACTCTCCTGTCGGGAGGATTTTTTGTCTCACGCAGGATGCCTATTTTGAGTGTATCTGTCATAATCATCCCGGCTCTAAAACATTATATAAAGGTAGGTATAAGAAGTGCAATAATATATGACGGAGATCAGGTCCTGGATTCCTGGTTATCAGTGTTTGCTTCGATCTCCCACTCTCCCACTCACCCATACCCTACCTATTTCTTTCGTCTTTTATCTTTCGTCTTTTATCTTTCGTCTTTTATCTTTCGTCTTTTAACCTGACATCATATCCATCACCTTCCGGCCTGGGAGCAAAGTAATATTCATCATCCAGGTTCACTTTATTGCCGTGCAGTGCTGTGTTGTAGAATTGGAAGAATGCAGGATTGGTATGTTCAAATTCATGGTATCCGAAGTAGTACGAATGTTCGCGACCAGCCACACTGGTAAAATTCAGATATTCGGCATTCCCGGCAAAAGGTCTCATTACCTGGTTCCCGAGCATTTTTCCCGAGGTAAGAAGATGGGCTCCTCTAAGCACAAAATCATTTTTATTTGAGGTGATATAGATCCTCTCTGCAAATTCGATCTGTGATATTACAACCCCGTGTTCTTTTGTTCTTATGGCTGCAGAATTCAGAACTACATTGTCAACGATTTTCTCTTTAAGATACTGGCCATCGCCGCAGACGATGAAGTTGGTCATGAAATAGTTGCCCAGGCTGTGACAAATTATGCTGAAGTTCTGGTTCTCACTCATAAAGGAGGGTCTGTAGTCCCTGATCTGAAGAAGAAGGTTATAGAAATTATCGCCGCATCGGCGTACTCTTGCCAGCGATTTATTGAAGTTGCTGTTTTTTGAGGGCCAGTCGAAGACAAGAAGAGAGACATCATAACGGTCCTGTATCTGAAAAGCCCTGTTAAGGGCCATGGGCAGGCTTTTGCCGTGGCCTTCGATAAAGAGGAGAATATCGCGTCCGTCGTTGATCTCTTTCATGCCTGACTGAAAATCGGGGACGAATGTCAGCTGCCAACGGCTGCCATCGCAGGTGGCAATAAAATATGACACCTTACGATATTCGGCGATATCGTTGGGGAACACTATTCCGTCATCAGCATCAGGAATATATGGCCTGTTTGTTATGAAAAAGATCTTTGTTACCCCTTCTGGTATTTGTCCCTTGTTTATCTGAACCTTATCCCAGTCGGGAGTTATCTCGCAGAATGAAGGTGTTTTATACTGTGCTGTGGCGCTATTTATAAAGAAGAATGACAGGAACAGAGCCAGAAACGTTTTAAAGAAGTTTATACCCGGCATATTATTAGGATTTTGCTGACCTAAAGCTAACAAAAATTAAGCAATCATACCCTTTTCCGCTACCACAGAATCTTCACTTCGTTGCAATCCCCTCACCCCTCACTCCTCACCCCTCACTCCCCACTTTGATTTGGCCCAATTTTTGCGTATCTTTGCATTTTAAAGGCGCAGAGGCGCAGAGGCGCAGAACCCTGAGCCGCACCCGGGGCTGACTGGTTTTGACAGCATGAGGGGTGTTATGTAAGCATGCAGGATGTGGTGACGCGTTCCTTAAACAGTGTTACAAAACAATAACTGGCGAATCTAATTACGCTCTCGCTGCTTAACTGATCACAGATCACTAAGCTTTATCCTGACCGAAGCGTCAGGACGGGACGCTTCCCGGGCGGTCATGCCCTGATCCAACCCGATACGGAGGCGCACGCAATCCGGGGCTAGTCTGATGAGGGTCCCTCTCTGACGGCGAAACAAACAGGGACTAAGGACATGTTAGGTTGTTCTGCAGCTGATGTGTCACGAAAATCAAGCAGGACTAAGCATGTAGAAAGCGTATGACTTCCGTGTTTGGACGCGGGTTCGACTCCCGCCAGCTCCACCTTCGCCCGCCGAAGCTTCATGCGAAGGCGGGCTTTCTCTTTCATATATGATTCTCATTATGTAGGTCGTACATCTGATATCCAAAGAAGACTTTTTGAATATAGTTCAGGAAAAGTACACTATACAAAGGATAAGAGACCTGTGAAACTTGTCACATTCGTTGCTTTTACTGACAAGTATAAAGCAATCTATCTCGAAAAATATTTGAAGTCCGGCTCTGGAATCTCATTTAGAAAAAGACATTTGATCTGATCAATGCGCAGCATGGTGATCGATTTCTATTTGCAGTACCGGAGCTAAGGGACGGCCAAACGAAGTGAGGCACCCCTGCCAGTACCAACTTCGGATCTATAGAAAAGCATGAAATCCAATTTCCGCAGCGGACACTAAGATATTCCCATCTTCCCAAGTCTGCTCTCAAGCAAACTATGATATTTCGCTTTCATATCTTTTGATAAAAAACTAATATCAATCAGTTCTCTCCATTTGGGAATTGATGAGGAGAATTTCTCTAGAATTTTTTCAATGCTCCTGGCAGTTAATTCACATCTTTCTACTCCGAAATAGTCAACCAGTATACTTCGTGTTAAATGCTTCTTCTTACCCTTCAGGGGCAGGGCAATTTCTTCCACCGGATTCTTATATTCAATTGTTGAATTTACAAGGTCATAACCAGGAGATAGCATTACCTTATTGCCCAAAGTGATAATGGAGAAATTCTTAAGATGCATATCTTCATTACCAATCAGATAATTGAATACTACCAGTTTAAAAAGTTTTATTTTCTCAATTGCAGGGAAAGTGCAATATGCATCTATCAGCTTAACAATCCCTTCCATGCTATATTCATACTTTGTATCCCTGCTTAAACCAGCCAACTGAGCAAAATCTTCAACTGCAACTTTATCATTTTGCCCCTTCCTGTCGAAGCGTTTTATAAAATATGTTAAGGAGTTGTCCTTTGACCAGATTAAGCCATGTAACGGAATATCCAATCCAATCTCTTCCGCAAGTCTCATAGTCAGGTCTTCATTCTCTGGCATTTCCGGATACAAATGATGCTGTGGTTTGAGGATATATCTTCCACCTTTGTCAACAATATCGAATTTTCCTTCTTTGATATTCAGTTTCGCGCTTAACTTCGGCTGTACGCCTTGAATCGACATTTTTGATGCACGATTATAAGCCTCTATTCTCTGCTCTTCGGCAGTATATTCAAGGTCTTTCAAAGATCCTAATTCAGTTGACAAGAGTTTAAGTCCTGGAGTACTGTAACGACTATTTCCACAAGGTATGTAGGCAATCGGACACCGGTTCATTCTATAATTTCTTTTACTGTCACAACTCCGACCAGATCTTCTCCAACAGCTATTAATTGGGAGAAATAATCGTGCTTATCAATTTTTCTAATCTTTATCAATCCCTCCAATTGGATTCCTTCTGGCAGTAAACCGTCAAAAAATGGCGGAAATCCATTGAAATTATAGACCTTTACTTTTGTTGGCATTGTTCTTGAAATTTCAAGGCCGTCATATCCCTCAAGATACTCAAAGGTATACCCTTTCCCTTGTTTTAATTCAGCCAGAATTCCAGCCTCAATTCCTTTTACATATACCTTAGCCTTTCTCATTTCCATTGTTTTGTAAGTTCTCCATTAAAGGGCTTGTTAGTACTATTCTTATGTTCAGCACTTTGAGGATCTTATGTAAGGTATCTAACTGAACAGATTCCTTACCATTCTCAATATCATAAATCACGGTTTTACCGACACCAGCCATTTCTGCTAACCTGACACGACTTAATCCGGCTGCCTTTCTATGCAACCTTATTACTCCTGCTAATTCCTGTGACTTTACCATTTTTTTACCTTATAGCGGTAAATATACGCATTTTCTTGTAAAAACGGCACTCAATTAGCAAATATTTACTGTCATAACAGTATATATTGCCATTTTGCTTAACTTCTTAATAAAATAAGACTGATTTACTGCTAAGGCGGTAAATTAAAATGGCTATTGCCCCCGATACTGAGGCGCACGCAATCCGGGGCTAGTCTGATGAGGGTCCCTCTCTGACGGCAAAACAAACAGGGACTAAGGACATGTTAGGTTGTTCTGCAGCTGATATGTCACGAAAATCAAGCAGTACTGGAGCCCAGGGACGGTGAGCGGAGCGAACACCCCCGCCACCAGCGAGCACTGTCGCTCTTTTTTCTCAATCTCGCTCTCACTCTCACACTAACTTTCGGTTCCTAAGAATCCTGAACTGATGCTGTGTGCTTTTAATCTGCTCTAATTGGGAACCCAATAAAGAAGTAAATAATATTAGCCACTGACTCTTACCGGCAAGATCTTCAAATTCTTCGCTGTTTTGTATTACCTATTCAATTAGACCGTTTCCTGGCAGGCGGAATTCAGTACTAATTTAACGAAGTTGGCTTCCATACAAGAATCTCAATCTCAAAGTCCTTTCCTCTTGGCAAAGGAGCAATGAATTTTTTCAAAAATTCAGGATACTCCTCGATAGCGTTTATCGGTGCTCATTATCAGGTATTGGCCTTCAAGAAAGCATTTGATTCCGGTGAGTTCTTTTGAGTCTGGAAGGGAAACTAACAAATCCACTAACTCCTCCCCCAAAGTCCATACCCCGGTAACTCAGCAGAGACAAATGAGTTTTTTATTGCAGTAGAAGAACCATAAACTGGCAATTATTCCTCTTGTAAAAAGATTATTATCGTTAAATTTGATAATCTCTTTGTGTATAGTCAAGGGGGATTCTGCAGGAAAGCTATTTATACCGGGAGAAAAAAATTGACAAAGTTTAGTTATAACTAAACTATTATGCATACATTTGCATTAAAGAGAATAGAACAAGTTAAGGGAAAGATCAATTTTTTTAAACTCGAAATTGATGGCAAATGTGATTTTGATGATTTCTGTAAGTCATTTGTAAGCCCGGAAGAAAAAAAAGTATTAGCTGTTATTTATGCTACAATGGATTCTGTTGCTAACCTGAAATTCCTGCCAAAGACAAAGTACAGAGAATTAAAGGGAAGAAGAAAGAGTGATAAAATCAAAGACTTCGAGATAAAAAAGGATGATATCAGAGTCTATTTATTTAAAGATAAAACCGGACAAATTGTAGTTTTTGCAGGTTGCAAGAATGATCAGAAAGATGATATAGCAAGATTAAGAAGAATTAAGTCAGAATACATAAATTGTTTCCAGGTATGTTGACAAGAGAAGATTTATTAAAAAGCAGCGAATACTGGACTGAAATTATTCAGAACAAAATATTCAATGACCTGATGGAGTATATAGAGGATAATGATATTTCGAATAAGCAATTGGGAGAAATATTGGGACTAACCAAAGGCAGGATTTCACAGATACTGAGCGGGAAGAACCTCAATTTTAAAATAGATTCACTTGTGAAATTATGCCTCTCTATTAACAAGGTTCCTGATTTCCAGCTTGTAGACATTAATAAGTTTATCGGGATGGATTTGAATAGCTCTGCTTCAACAGTGTTTCATGAGATCAAAAACATTCAAAGCCAGACTGATGAAATGCTGAGATACAAACCTGAAAAATCCTTTGAAAATGTCAACCTCCCATTAGACGAAATGACAACGTTAATTACAATCATTTCCGGTGAAGATAAAATCAAGACAGGATTTATTGCTGCATGATATGGCTGAAAAGTTAATGCAATACAATATACAGAATATAAGAAAGACATCATCTTATATCAATTCCCTTGAAGGATTGAAGATCAGTACTCTTGAGGGTGAAAAAATTGCAGTCCGGAAAGGATTCCGGATCGGATTCAATATTAATTCAGGCATCCTCACAGTCATAGTACTTACAGACTTCCTGATAAGAGCAGAAGAAACAAATCCAGTCAAACTTTTCGGAGCGGTGGTTAATTGCGAATTCATTCTTAAAGATTATGAAGAAACTATTAAAGAGGATGAAAACAAGCAGGTTAACATCCCTGATGACCTGCTAATAACTTTGTTAAGTGTCAGCTATTCAACTGCCAGGGGTATTATCGCAAGTCTGACTGCAGGAACAGAGTATCAAAACATTCTCCTACCACTGGTTAATATACAGGAATTCAAGGATCTGCTTCAGAAGCCACCAGTTAAGACAGAAAAGTAACAGACCTTAATCATAATTCTATATGGATCTCTCCCAGCACAACATGATAGTCAATTTCATCTGGAGCATCGCCGACGACTGCCTCCGCGATGTTTATGTAAGAGGCAAATACCGCGATGTGATCCTCCCGATGATAGTCATCCGCAGAATCGACGCACTCCTTGAACCTACAAAAAAAGATGTTCTTAAACTCAAGGAACAGCTCGATAAGGCGAAGGTTGTGAACCAGGATCCTGCCCTCCGGCAAACTGCAAAACAGGCATTCTATAACACGAGCCCTTTTTTGCTCCGGGATCTTAAAGCATCCACATCACGGCAGAAGCTTAAGGCCGATTTCGAAGCATACCTCGACGGCTTCTCTCCCAATGTCCAGGAGATCCTCGATAAATTTAAGTTCCGCAACCAGATCCCAACTATGTCCGAAGCAGATATCCTGGGCTCTGTGATTGAGAAATTCACCAACCCTGAAATCAACCTGAGCCCTGAACCTGTGCTCGATGCAAAAGGCAATGTAAGGCTGCCCGGACTGGACAATCATTCCATGGGACTAGTCTTCGAAGAGCTGATCAGGAGGTTCAATGAGGAAAACAACGAAGAGGCCGGGGAACACTTCACTCCCCGCGATGTGATAAAGCTGATGGCAAAGATGATCTTCCTGCCGGTGGCTGATAAAATCGAATCTGGTACCTACCTTCTCTATGACGGCGCCTGCGGGACCGGAGGAATGCTGACGGTGGCAGAACAGACTCTTAAA
>JAKLFN010000055.1 GCA_022711195.1 Bacteroidota bacterium | reverse complement strand
GTGTATAATTGATTTAAAATGGAAATGCAGCAATACAAGCTATGCTCTCTTCCTTTTTTTAACCAGAGAGTGGAGATCGTGATCGATCTCCACTCGGATGTCCGGGAGTGTACTTTTGGCGCCGGAATTAAGCCAGGCAAACACTTCCTTCTTGTTAAACAGTACCCTCCTGCCATTTTTGATATGAGGGATCTGCTTATTCGAGACATATTTGTAAACTGTAGATGTGGATTTTTTGATCCATCTGGAACAATCATCCAGATCACCGATTACTTCTTCATCAGGCCGTTCAAGACCATCCAGTCTGGCTAGTACGGTATTTAACAACTCCTCAATTCCTGCCAGCCTTTCTTCCATGATAGAAAATACATTTTCCATATAATTTTTATTATTATATGAGGGAACAGGCTTCAGGGTCTGGTTTTTTTAAAATATTTTTCATAATGTTTTCAAATCTGGGAACGGAGAAATTAGTCATACCATTTTTTACGAAGAGCTGTTTCGATTACCTTATTAATCCACTCTTCCCTTTTTGGTCCTTGCTGACCTTCGATATATCTAGTCAAAAGAATTCCCAAAAAGCAAATGAATCTCTTATCCGGCTCGCTTATGGATCTTATCCGGCCATCTGTCATATCATTTTCAAGCATATAGTTTATTACAAGCGTCAGGAGTATGTCCAGAAGTCTTGTGCTGTCAACAATGCCATTGCTGCCCTTCAGGATATGATATAACATAAGATCAGCATCATGATAACTCTCTTTCAGTTCTTCAAGCGATGCCTGATTTTTCTTGTTCAGGGCGATGAATGAGTTCATAAATTCACCTACCCTTTCCTTTAATTCTTCATCAGATAGTGGTTTTAATATTGATTGTGCCATAGGAAAATGAGTTTAGCAAAGAGCTAATATATTCATTTTCACTGAGATAATAAAACAATTGATGATCCGAATGGAGCATTATTAATTTTCCCAATCTAAAACCTGAAAAAAGTAAGCGAAGCTGTTAAAGACAAAATGATGTGGATAATTAAGATTTCCCTTTAGTGATGTGCAAATTAAAGTATATCCTTGTGTAATTACTAACCCAGGAGCCCGCAATGAAAGGGAGCAATTAAAAACAAAGCTAAATACAATGACGGGAACAATTCGTTTTTATGAGAAAGATAAAGTAATTAACGTAAAAGCTGATAACCCTGGCCACTCTCCGCCAGAATTAAAGGACAATCTCCCAGTGGTTAAAAATATATGCTATCATGTAGATAAAATTTTGAACTTCTGAATTGCCGGAAGTGATTAACTCTTACAGCTTATGCAATGGAAGTATCTTTCCTGTAAGGTTTTATCTTTTCAAACTGTTTACCGACAGGTTTCCATATCCTTCTTTTTGATAATGTTTCCAACCTTTTTTTTTAAGAGTTCGAATTAACTCCCTGTTGATTACTCCATGGGCTACGACAATGGCCTCACCATTTCTTTCTGCATAAGCGATCAGTTCAGATGAATATTTTTCAAGATTTTGTTTCCGCTCCCGGTAACTTGGCAACGAGTCAGTGTTGTTCCCGGACATCCAGAAAATCAATGAGGCTGTCAGCCATGCCCTGGCCGGCATCCTTATTCCTGGCCATTTTATAACCGGGTACTGTAACTCCATTAGATTGTCATTAATGCTAAGGATTGCATTATCATCAAACAGAGCAAGTGCAGTTTGGAGGGCCCGCTTCTGGGGACTGCAAAAAACAGTGTCAACCATTTCGGGGTCATCAATCTTTTTCAGGACCGGGCCGGGATCAAATTCCCGTATATCTGCATTGTTATATATCATCCTGAATTTGAATGCTTCAGCGGAACTGCACCAGCCGTGACTCTCCGCATCTACTTCAGCGTGCCTTATAATGTGGATCACAGGGCCCTCCAAACCATTGATGTACTCAGGGATAAGGAAGAATATCAGGATACAGGATATTTTATACATCAAATGCATCATGAGATAATTTCAGTTTATCTGCTTCGGCAAGCCTGGGAAGTACCGTCTCTTTTTTCTTCTGGAAATATTGCATCCTTTTTAGAATCTTATCAAGCATCTTTACAGTCTCGTTTATATACATTCCTTTGTTTAACATTACGCATTCAGCCCTTTGGGCTAGTGCAGCATCCGTAATCTCTGATCTTGTTGGCACCCCGCTTCTTGCCAGGGTCTCAAGTACTTGCGTGGCCCAGATATCAGGAACATGAGCCGCTTCGCATATACGCAGTATTTCCTCCTGAATGGAGGCAAAATTTTTCCAGCCCGTTTCTATGGCCAGATCTCCCCTTGCTATCATAACTCCGACAGGATAGGATTGCATCGCACTTAAAAGGATCAGCGGTAGATTTCCAAAGCCTTTTTGTGTCTCGATTTTTAATATAATGCCTAAATGTGTCCCATTTTTGTCCAGCTCATGCAGTAACTCCTGCACATCACTTTCATCATTGACAAATGATAAATTTACCGCATCGGCATTCATTGCCACGAATTCCAGGTCTTTCCTGTCTTTGTCCGTAAGCCCGCTCATCGTCAGGTTACTCTTTGGCAGATTGATCCCTTTGTCAGCTCTCAGCTTGCTCCCTGTTTCTCCCGCATTCACAATATTAACAAGTACCGCCCTTTCCATAATTTCCTCAATTACTCCTTCGATCTTTCCATCATCAAAAAAAACAGGATCATTCTTTTTTACTGAATCGAATATTTCGGTCAGGGTGCAGGATATGTGGGCCGGTACTGTCAATTTCCCCCGATCATCATACTGACCGGGCTCGCCAGGCACAGGATCCCTGGTCAGAATTAGCTTATCTCCTTTGAAGAGAGTGATATACAGCTCAGCCGGTAATAATTCGCCAACATAGGATTTCTCTTTTCCAGACTCCTTCACCGTATCAACTTTAAGCTCCGTTCCTGAACTTATATAAGCTGAATCACTGCATATTCCCCATCTGCCTTTACCTTGCTTCCTTTCAATACTGATCTTACATTTTTTGTTTCGGGAATCAGCAAACCAAATAGTGCTTCCTCTCCTGATTTTGTTTATAAGAGATTCGCTTACAGGAAGGACCGCATCAAAGGTATTGTCAGGTGCCGGTGTTTCGGGCGTAGCAATCCACAGCTTTGCAGGTCTTATCACATTTCCTGTCAAATCGCGTTCGGGTTTGATATGTATTACCTTTGGTCCTGAAAGGACCGGCCCTGTTCTTATCTTCGGACCAGCAAGATCCATCATCACCCTGCAGTTCTTATTCAAGGTCTTGTTTGCCCTGTCAATGTTGGATATCATTTTCCCCCAGACTTCCGGATTGTCGTGAGCGCAATTAATCCTTGCACTGTTCATCCCCAGTTTGATCAGATTGTTTACCACTTTATAATCGGTGGCAGCCGAAGCGGGCATGGTTACCATAATACGGGTACGTCTTTTTTTGGATTTATATCCAAACATCTGCCGGGTGTTTTTATGAAGCAGCTTCTCACTTTTCTTGATCGAAATAATACCTTTCTGTTTTTCGACTTTAGGATTTCCGGTCAAATGGTTTATTATTGTTTTTAGCCCCAGCAGGCTTTTCATTACATGACCTTCTATATGGGCCAGGTCGGGCAATCCCGATAACCGAAGTTTATCCTGGAGTTCGTCGATGTCGAATCGCCTGAATGCAAGATAATGTATCAGATTTAATGCATTCTCGCGATATAGAGGGTGTACCTTTTCTATCCGGCTGGAATATTCGGCCGATAGTGTATTTGCTGCCTTTATAATCTCTTCTATCCGATTATTGATTTCGGCTAATTTCTGTTTATTTCTCAATGTTATTCCTCCTATTTTGGGCAGGACACTTGTAATCCGGCTCGAATTAGTTACTATTCACTAACAATTATTGTGAAGGTTTTGTTCAGGAAGCAAATATATTTAAATATTGTTGAGTTATGTTATATCTCAGATAAAGAGGTCTATAAATAGATATATTATCTTTACACAAATAAACCCGATTCAAAGAAAATGATTAAAGTCAAAAATAAATTAAAATAAAAGTTAGTTAACATGAACTAACTTTGTTTATTTTTGTTTATGTATAAAACAGCAGACAGATGATAAAGGAGATTAAATCAGAAAAGGAACAGAAAGGAGGTTTTGAGGAATTGTTTTTTCAGGAGCTGGAAACCAGTGAACGTTTCAGAACATTAGTATTGATCGGTTTACTTGGTCTGGAAGGAATCACGCTCCTTGTCATTTATTTGTTTTATCAGGATGAGTATTTCAGATTGTTTTCAACGCATATCGCCTTGTATGCTGTTCTGATCTTTATGGCCATAATAGTGGTTTACGAGCTCATGCTTCATTTTTACAGGAATCAATTCAGAAAGAAAACAGTTATCCCATATGCTCTTAAGGGGTATATTAATGCCTTCTTTGAGGTCAGTCTGCTGAGTATGCTTCTCGTATTTATTATAAGGTATTCACAGCAGGTAATTATTCTTCATACACCAGCGGCACTTACCTATTTTGTATTCATCATATTATCAACCCTTCGGCTTGATTTTAAGCTTTCCCTCTTCACCGGAGTATTATCTGCACTTGAGTATGTATTAATCTCGGTATTTTTCAGGGACTATACGATCCAGTCTGAAACATCAGGATTATTGCATACCAACATTCAAATTTTCGGATATGGATTATTGTTTGTCATCACGGGAACAGCTTCAGGATTTGTAGCGGGCCTCATAAAAAAAAAGATGCTGGCCTCCTTTTTTTCTGTTAAAGAGAAAAATGAGGTTATTGACCTTTTTGGCCAGCAGATATCTCCCCAGATAGCACATGAAATATTGAAGGACAAGCAGGGGCATACCGGGAGAAGAAAGAATGTATGCATAA
The DNA here is from genome assembly GCA_022711195.1 of Bacteroidota bacterium. The sequence continues at coordinate 6,450 of JAKLFN010000055.1, read as the reverse complement.
TGTTCCTGGATATCAGAGATTTTACTCCATTTTCCGAATCCCGAGAACCAGAGGAGGTGGTCAGCTACCTGAATAGCCTGTTCGGTTTTATGATTGAAATTGTTCAGAAGCACAATGGAATTATCAACCAGTTTCTGGGGGATGGTTTCATGGCCACATTCGGGGCACCCGTTTCGGATCCTGAAAGTGTTATTCATTCAGTTGAAGCAGCGCGGGAAATTGTAATCAGGAAAACTGAGGAAACGCTGAAAGGGAACATTCCCCCTACAAGGATAGGAATCGGTCTTCATTATGGAGAAGCAGTAACCGGGAACATCGGTTCTGCAATGCGCAAACAATACTCAATTACCGGTAGTGTTGTCAACATTGCATCCAGAATAGAGAAGCTTACCAGGCAGTATAAAACTGAAGTTCTAGTATCGGAAGAAGTTGTTTCAGTCGTGGATGAAAAGATCCGGAATGAATTCAGTTCCGTCGGATTGGTAAAGGTAAAGGGTAGTGAAAGGATGATATCGCTGTTCAGATTAAGAGAACCTGTTCAAAAAAGAAAATGATGAAAATGAAAAAGTTAAACCAGTTATTGCCCGATGTGGAAGAATATGTAACCGGGCTTTTCACCAGGGAATGGCCCGATGGCCTTGTCTATCATAATATCGACCACACACTCAGGGTTGTAAAAAATGCGGAGCTTATCGGCACTCATGAAAACCTGAATGAAGAGGAGATGGATATAGTGAAAATTGCAGCCTGGTTTCATGATGTGGGATACCTGAAACAATATAGGGATCATGAGGAGGTCAGCATTCAGATTGCAGAAGGATTCCTGAACGGCAAAGGAGTTGAAAGGAAGCATGTGGAGCGAATAACCGAATGTATAAGATCTACTGTTATTCCCCAACATCCGGCCGATAAGGTATCTGCCGTGCTATGTGATGCAGATATGATGCATCTGGGGATGGAACAGTATCCCGGTATAATCGGGAAGCTAAGGTATGAGTGGGAAAATATGGGTGTCAGATCCTTGTCAGAAAAAAAGTTCACAAAGAAATCTATAAAAATCCTGATGAACCACAAATTCCATACTGCTTATTGCCGGAAAGAATTGTCGGGGATTAAAGAGCAAAATCTTAAAAATCTGGCGTCTTCCCTTTCATCAGGCAGCCCTTTGACCGGAAAGAAGCTGAAAGCCAGTAGGAAGGCTAAAACCGGGCAATATTCACGCGGTGCAGATTCGATGCTTCGGCTTACCGCCCGTAACCAGATTAGCCTGAGTTCAATTGCAGATAACAAATCCAATATCCTGATTTCTCTGAATGGCATTATTATTTCCCTGGGGCTGGCCTTGCTGGTGAGGAAATTTGAAGAAAGACCCGAATTTATCATCCCGACTTTGATTTTTCTCATTTTCAGCCTGGCGACCATTGTCCTCGCCATACTTTCGACCCGTCCCGACATATCATCCGGAAAATCCGGCAGTCATAATGTCAGGTCAAAAAAGGTTAATCTCCTGTTTTTCGGTAATTTTTATAAGATGAATATCGAAGAGTATGAAAGGGGAGTGGAGGAATTGTTCAATGATGATCCCTACCTCTATTCGGCAATGATCAGGGATCAGTATTACCTTGGAAGGGTACTGGCAAGAAAGTACAGGCTTCTGAGACTTACATATGGTGTTTTTATGATAGGGCTGATAGTTTCAGTCGGCTCTTTCATTCTTGTTTATCTGCCAATCTAAAGAAGATTATGAACAGATTGTCATCCATAATAAGCATTTTGATACTGTCAGTTTCCATTGCGATGATTTCATGTTCCAGTTCTGGTGACGAAGCTGAAGCTGAAATGGAAAGCTATGGATTTGCATATGATTTGAATGCTCCGGATGCTGATTATGAATTACCTGACGACCTGGATGAGATTTCAGGAATATCATGGTACAACCATAATAAACTTGCATGCATACAGGATGAGAAGGGAATAATTTACCTCTTCGATGAAGTGACAGAGGGAATATCGGGTTCATATCCCTTTGCCAGGCACGGCGACTATGAAGATATTACCGTTTATCAGGATACTGCCTGGGTTCTCAAAAGCAATGGTACAATATATAAGGTTACAAACTTTGCCGGATCCGGCCGCGAAACATTCATAATTCCAACTGCTCTTTCCTCGAGGAACGATACTGAAGGAATGGCTTATGATATCAGTGAAAAAGTTCTGCTGATATCCTGTAAAAATGAGCCCTCCATCGACGGAAAGGAAAGATTTGACGGTTTCAGGGCTATTTATCGTTTTGAGGCAAATGACAACAAGCTGGAAGAAAAGCCGGGATATCTGATTGACCCCGAATGGTTTAATGATTTAGCTGAAAACACATACGTTAAAAGGGTATCATTGAGCCTGGCAAGGAAGCTTCAGCTGGCAAGGAATAATATATTTAATCCCTCGGGACTTGCAATTCACCCCCTGGAGGACGACCTGTATGTTATTTCAGCCTTTCCCGGAAGGCTGATAGTAATGAAACGCGATGGCAGTGTCAGCCATATTAAAACACTTGACAAACGAATCTTTCGGCAACCCGAAGGGATAAGCTTCTCCTCCGGAGGCGACTTGTACATATCAAATGAAGGCGATAATGGCAGAGGCAATATTTTGAAATTTAAATATCAACCAGAATGATGAACAGATTAACCATAGTGGCTTTGTTATCATTAATCAGCTTGTTTGATCCGGCTTTAGGCCAGATAAATAAGAATAAAGCGGTTCCTGAGGATGCCGTGGAACATTTTGACAAGCCTGACAGTACTGTCGTGGTATATCCCAATGGAGATATTTACCAGGCCGGAAAATTCAAAAGATTCTGGTTTGGAAACAATTATCGCGGAGAATGGGTTACCCCGATCGAAATACCTCTTTTTGATTTCAGGAATGAAAATGGGGAAATGAAAATCATAAAGCAAGGAGGAAATTTTCAAACAACCACTCTGCGGCTCGAAGATGAGGCGGGAAAGGAATGGGTGCTTCGCTCCGTCGACAAGAATGCATCAGACAGGATCCCAGAGAATATCCGGACCGGGATGGCAGAAGATATAGTACAGGATCAGATGTCAGCCTCTAATCCCTATGGGGCATTAGCAATACCCGGGATTGCAGATGCTGCAGGAATATACCATACTAATCCAAGACTTGTTTACCTTGACAGGAAAAATCTTCCTGACGGATTTTCTGAAAAATGGGAAGGAATTTACCTGTTTGAGGAGAGACCCGATGGCAACAGGGAGGATATTGCCAGCTTTGGGTATTCTGAAAAGATTGTCAGCACACCAAAGATGATTGAGAAAGTTACTGAGAAGATTGATTCACGGGTGGATCAGAAATTATTCCTGAAGTCGAGACTTGTGGATATGCTTATCAGTGACTGGGACAGATATGAGGACCAGTGGAGGTGGGCTTCATTTGAAGAAAATGGAAGAAAAATATACCGGCCGGTTCCGCGTGACCGTGATATGGCATTTTTTGTCAATGAAGGCATATTGCCGTGGCTGTCGACAAGGAAGTTTCTTTTACGTAAAATTCAGGGACTTGACTACGACATAAAAGATCTCCGTGGATTGAATACCCAGGCACAACATCTCGACAGAAGATTTCTGAATGAACTAACCCGGGAAGACTGGATATCGGCAGCTGAAAATCTTATTGAAGCAATTACCAATGATGTTATTGAAGAGGCTTTAAATGCCATGCCGGAACAAATTGCACCAATAAGCGGCAGTGTTATTGCATCAAAACTCAGGGCCCGACGCGATCAGCTTGAAAAATACGCAGATGAGTACTATTCTATTCTGGCTGTAAAGACAGATGTTACAGGATCGGATCAGGATGAATTCTTCAGCGTCGAAAGACTGAACGATTCTGAAACAAGAGTAAGAATCTATAAAATGGATGATGCAGAAGAACCTCTCGAAATCTATTATGAGAGAACTTTTATCTATCCTGAAACAAATGAAATCATATTATATGGTCTGGGCGGTAATGATTTTTTCAAAGTCAGCGGCAAGGTAAACAAGGGAATCAAAATACGTATAGTTGGAGGCAGGGATAAGGATGAAATCAGGGATGAGTCGGAAGTCAGCGGGATTGAAAGAAAAACCATTGTTTATGAAGATACTGTAAAAACAAAGATTATAACTTCAGGAGAAACTCGAAAGGTGATTTCCGCTTCCCCCGGGAAATACTCCTATAATTATCATGCTTTTAATTACAATAAGTTCATTCCCATTTTATATGCAGGCTACAGCTATGATGATGGAGTATATCTTGGCAGCGGATTTACTTACACAACATATGATTTTATACGGAAGCCTTTTTCAGCAAGGCACACCGTGTTGTTCAAGTATTCTATGAGTACGGATGCAAAAGAGCTGACATACAAAGGTATATATCCTGATTTTTTAAATATTGCCGATGTTCAGCTTAAATTCCATATCAGGGATCCTAAATTCACTCAGAATTATTTCGGGTCAGGTAATGAGACAATAAAGTCAGACACAGCAAGGGATTATTACAGGGTAAGGATAGGAGAATTTTTCATCAATCCGGAACTTAGTTTTCCTTTTAATTCACGAACTAACTTTTATGCAGGCATTTTTTATCAGAACAGCCGCGTCGAAACTACTAAGGGTAGGTTCATTTCGGATCTGAATTCCAACGGACTGAGTTCCGATGTTTTTTTGAGAAAGGAATTTATAGGAGTCAGCGCAGGGATTAATCACGACAGCCGGGACAATGCAATTTTTCCCTCAAGCGGTTTTTATTGGGAAGCCAGGAACCAGTTCCATTACGGATTGTCAGGATCAGACAACATATTTGACAGAGTGAGCGGTGAAATCAGATTTTATGCACGTCCCTGGAAATCCGCCGGTCATGTGATCGCCTTCAGAGCCGGAGGAGCTGTCAATGCCGGCAGCTATGACTTTTTCCAGGCCAATACTCTTGGGAGCCTGTCGGAGCTGCGGGGATTTGCCTATAACCGTTATTCAGGTTACGCCTCATTCTATCAGAACAGTGACCTGAGGATCAAGCTTTCCAGGGTCAGAAGTTACGTCACAAGAGGATATTTTGGACTTATCCTTTTTAACGACCTGGGAAGAGTCTGGGAAAAAAATGAGGACTCACATAAATGGCATCATGGTTATGGAGGTGGCTTATGGGTATCGCCTTATGAAATGGCAATTATTACGGCCATGTATGAGTTTTCTCAGGATGAAAAGGAGGGGATGTTTTCATTGCGGCTTGGTTTCCTGTTCTGAAATTCATTTATGGAAAGATATTTTTATGGCATTGATTGGTAATTTATAATTCAAAAAAAAATTCTTGGAGTTTTGGATATTATTAATAATAAGTTTTATTTTGCGAGCGAATACTAACAAACAAATATACTCTTATGTTCAGCGACAGACAACAACAGATAATCGACGAATCGATAAAACTGATAGATACCAGGGGTATACAGGGTTTTACAATAAAAAACCTTTCTAAAAAGGTCGGGATTTCCGAACCGGGCATCTACAGGCATTTCGAAAGCAAATTTGCTATTCTTTCTGCCATCCTCGATTCATTCAAAAGGGATATATTTGAAAATCAGGCTTTGTCACTGAATAATGCAAATGATCCGCTGGTGAAGCTGAAGTCGTTCGGGGATAAGATATTTGAGATTTTTGTTCATAACCCTGCCCTGATTACCGTCATCTTCTCTGAAGAGATCTATATGAATGAGAAACAGCTTTCTTACAGGATAAAAGAGATCCAGACTTTCAATGAAAACCTTATTGAATCTTTACTCATCGGATTAAGGCGCGACAAAAAACTTCCGGATCATGTCAATATAGGCGCCTTTATTTTGATGTTTTTCGGTTCGATCCGGCTTCTTGCAAAGAAATGGAAGATGTCGGATTATTCGTTCGACATTAAAACCAGGGGGGACGAATTGTTATCTTCTCTTCTGGATATTATTAAGTAAGTCTTCACAGATATAATTGCAAAATATCTGAAGGAGCACGGAAAATCAAAATCATGAAATTTAAAACAAGACCTTCGATGGATAAAAAAAATTTATTTTATAAGTTAGTGAACATAAACTAACATTCAAATGTTTTATGCATGACAGGATGTAATTATTAATAAAACGATGGGAATGATGTTTAAAAAATGGAAAAACGGAATAAGAAAGACTCTCCTGGGAATATTCGTTGTTGCAACACTGATGACGGCGGAAGTTGCAGCCCAGGCCCAGTCATTGACTCTGGAGCAGTGCATCGACACAGCCCTGCAATATAACCGGAGTTACAGGATGTCGCAACAGGACGCGGGCATGGCCGAAGAAAAATTAAAAGAGGTAAAATCAAGCCTGATCCCCAAGTTAAATGCTATGGCTGACTACCGTTATTACACAGA
>JAKLFN010000054.1 GCA_022711195.1 Bacteroidota bacterium | reverse complement strand
GAATCCGATTACCGATTACCGGTTACCCACCTTTACACGTTAGGTATTAAAATCTTCATCTCCATGCAACCTCTTTTTAATTCAGCTTGTTAATATCACGGGGAACAAGTTGAATTATTTTTTTTCAGGATGATTGCCATTTCGCGGATTGTTATATTTTTGTCGGAATTTTTAACATACGTATATAAGATTAACAGTTATTAATAATTAATTTAAACGATGAAACAGATTTTCAAAATTTTCGCAGCAGCTGTCGTGATGATAGCGTTTACATTGAATTTGAATGCACAGGCCAGCGCCACAGTTAATAACGCTAGTGCTGCCGCCAGGATCATTGCTCCGATCACCCTGACAGCAGGTGCTACATTGCATTTTGGTACTGCATATAATACAGGCGGCACCGTTATTATCTCGACTGCCGGAGGACGCACAGGCACCTGTGCCGTTTCAGCTGCTGCACCTGCTCATTCTGCAGGTACTTTCACTGTTGCAGGAGAAACCGGTCTTACTTATACAACCACAGTTCCTGTTGCTGCTGTTACAATTACAAATGGAACAGATAACATGAATATAACAGCTTTTAACCACAATGCGACCGGAACAATAGTTGCCGGAGGAGAAACATTCAGCGTTGGTGCAACTCTTACAGTTCCTGCTGCTGTTTCTTCAGGAGCTTATACCGGAACATACAGTGTTACCGTAGCATATAATTAAGGAGAAGAAAAACGGATAATTTCCGGAATCATAATGACAAGGCCTGTAAAAATACTTTTCAGCCTCTGTTTAGTGTTGTTTTTTATACCTGAAGCTTATTCTCAGTCCGGACAACAATTTACAGTTACCGGACAGATAGTCGCCGAGGTGATACCGGTTTTCGCTGCCAGCCAGTCGGCACAGCTGAACTTCGGGAAATTTTCACCCGGTTCCCAGGGAGGAGAGATAATAATTACGCCTCAGAACACTGTTTCGGTGCTCGGAACTGTCTTTCACGGCGGAGGAATGCATAATGCTGCCAGTTTTTATATTTCAGGTAACGAAGATGCTGCTTTCTCTATAACTTTACCTTCGGGTCCGGTGACGCTTAACCATGCAGGAAGTTCACAGAAAATGATCGTACAGGACTGGATGTCTGTACCTCAGCAGGGAACGGGCACTGGGTTGCTTCAGAACGGATTCCAGATGGTTTATGTGGGGGCAACGCTAAAAGTCGGCACGCTTATTGATAATCCTGCCGGTATATATACAGGATCATATAATATAACATTTGATTTTAACTGAAAAGTAAAAAAATCCGAGCGATGTCATTAAAGAAAAATTTTCTATGCGGTATAACCCTGGCACTTGTGATAATGGCTTCTGCAGATGTGCAGACAGCCTTTTCGCAGGGAAACCTTCTGATAACTCCGAGACGTGTAGTCTTCGAGGGCAGAACAAGGTCTTTTGATCTAAATCTTGCAAATATTGGCAGTGATACAGCCAGGTATGCAATCTCTTTCCAGCAGGTAAGAATGAAGGATGATGGCACTTTTGAAATCATTACCGAACCCGACCCCGGACAAAAGTTTGCCGATCCCTTTGTCAGGATATTCCCACGAAGCGTAATCCTGGGGCCCAATGAAGCGCAGACAGTTAAACTTCAGCTCTTTCAGACCGGCGAACTGCAACAGGGTGAGTACAGATCTCACCTCTATTTCAGGGCTACTCAGGATGTAAAGCCTCTTGGGGAAGAAGAGAAAGTTACTGATACAACAGCCCTTACTGTCCGCCTTATACCAGTATTCGGCATCTCCATTCCTGTGATAATCAGGATCGGAGAGTCAAATGCAAAGGTTACCCTATCAGACCTCTCTTTAAGCTTTCCTGAGAATAAGGATCCGGTACTTAGCTTCACTTTCAACCGGACAGGCAATATGTCGGTATATGGCGATATAGCAGTCGATCATGTTTCGCCTTCGGGCGTCTCCACACGTGTAGGCATCGCCAACGGTGTGGCAGTTTATACGCCCAATTCCCTCCGCAGGTTTCAGCTGACGCTAAGGAGAGCCGACGGCGTGGATTACAAGACAGGGAAACTGATAGTAACCTATTCAGCCTCTTCGGATACTAAGCCTGAACGGTTTGCCGAAGGTGTGATAAATCTGAAATGAGCTCCCTGAGTGTTCTATCAGAGCATTTACTGGTCATTGGGAGTAAGAATATGATTCATGACAGCAGAATAACTGCTGTCATGTTTTGGTTTTATAAATATGATTTTTAGTAAAAAAGCCGCCGGCCCTATGGTTAAAAAGGTTATAGTTTCCTGCATCTTAATGTTACTATGGGCATCCTTTGTTGTTAATGCACAGACGGCAGGTGATTATCAAACCAATTCAACAGGTACATGGAACTGGAATAATACATCCAACTGGCAGCGGTATAATGGAACCTCATGGGTTTCAGATGGTACCTACCCCGGACAGAATACAGGAACAGGTACGGTTAATATACGTAATACCACAATAGTAACAGTTTCAGCTGATGTTCCAAATGCTATCGGAGCACTCAGAATAGATGGGGGAAACAATGACTCCTATATTCAGTTTGACCCTGGCAGGTCATTAACGGTTACCGGGCAGACATATCTCAGATCAAACAGTAATGATGATGAAAAGTCAATCCGGGTTGGTGACGGGATTTTTGAAACAGGATCACTTTACGCAACAACTGGAAACAATGATCGTCAGGATGCATATATCTGGATTATTGATGGTACCGTCACAGTCAATGGTGATATTACTTTCATCTCAAACAGTTCCAGGAACTATATCCGGTTTACCGGTACTGGCATTTTGAACATAGGAGGGGCCTTCTCCGGCGGAGGCATAACCAGTACTGATGGCGGTGGTGCGTCGGCTCCTGCTTCAGGAACCGTTTCCTATAACGGGCCTGTAGCACAAACTCTGGGGAGTTATACTTATTTCAACCTCCAGACGGATAATTCTGCAGGTGTCACACTTCCCGGAGATATTACCACCACCAACCTGATTATGACTCAGGGTAATATTGATGCAGGTTCAAATACACTGATTGTTACAGGTAACATTACATACAATTCCGGGGCCGTCATCGGGCGGGTACGCAGGAATATTTCCGCTACTGGCACTGACTATCTTTTCCCGGTCGGATCTTCATCGTCATATAATCCTCTGATTATCAGATTCACAAACCTGAACGCTGGAACTCTTACTGTTTTTTTCCAGAGTGCCGACATTGGAACCGCAGGACTTCCTCTTAATGATGGAGGAAACTGGATATATGACAGGCAGGTTTCGGGTTACTGGAGGCTGGTGGCAGCATCATTACTTTCATCAAACAACTATAATGTAAACCTTAATTTTAGCGGATTTCCTGATGTCGATTCCAGGGCCAGGATACTAAAAAGGACAACTACCGGTAATCTTACACTTAACGGAACGCACGGTACCGTGTCAGGTTCTGAGATAACCCGCACCGGTCTGAGCGGCATATCTACGACCAATACTGACCTGGCGATCGGAAAACCACACCCGAGGATAACAACTCATCCATCTGATTTTACCGGCTGTTCACCGGTATTTACAGTGGCTGTAAGCGGAAGCGCTCCCCTGTCTTACCAGTGGCAGGAAGATAGCGGCAGCGGATTTCATAACATTTCCGACGGAGGAATATATTCAGGGACAACCAGCAGTTCCCTGACAATTACGGGTGCTCCCGGAATTATGGCAGGCTGGAGCTACAGTTGTGTCGTCACAGATGCCCTGGGATATTCGACTACCAGCAACCAGGCCACGTTAAATATTAACCTTCCGGCAGTAATGCTCGGTTATATGTATATGATGGATGTTATCCTAGATCCAGCCTCCGGGTCAGCTGATCTTACAGACTTTCCTGCACTGGTGAGTTTTACATCACCACTGCTGAGGACAACAGCAAATTCCGGACATGTTTATAACACCAACGGGTATGATATAGTTTTTACCGACGAGAATGGTAACAGGCTTGATCATCAGATTGAATCATATTCACCGACCACTGGTCAGTATATTGCCTGGGTGAGGATACCCGTGTTGTCACATACACTTTCAACAACCATAAAAATGCTTTATGGAAATTCCACAATCAGCGTCAATCCTTCAACCACAGGTGTTTGGACCAGCAGCTATAAGGGAGTATGGCATCTTAACGGCACCACATTCACAAGCGATGCTACCAGTAATGCCAACAACGGTACCAACAACGCAACGTCTGCTGTTACCGGAAGGATTGCCGGAGGACGTGGATTCAACGGAAGCTCATCATATATTGTGACGCCTGCTAACGGATTTGTTGATAACGATAATAACCAGACCATAAGCATCTGGGCGAATTATTCTGTAACGCCTTCAGGAAACGCAAACCTAATGTCGTTTCAGAATGCCGATGAGGAATCTGCAATCCAGCTGGGATTCAGGGGGGGAAGGGCTGTTGCCTGGAAATGGGGAGGGACGATACTCGCCGACGGAGGAACTGCTCCTACGACAAATATATGGCATTATTATACTTATGTCTTCGACGGGACGACCAGTTATATATATATTGACGGTTTGCTGAGGGGTTCATCCACCGAACCGCCACAGACATATGCCCCTACGGAAGGAGATATCGGACGTTATAATAACGGAGAATACCTGGCCGCTAACCTCGATGAAGCAAGGTTCTCGATGAGCCCGAAAAGTTCAGGCTGGATCATGACCGAATATTTAAACCAGAATGATCCTTCTTCATTCATTACTCTTGGCAGCGAGGAGGAGACGACCATACTGGGATCGGTGGGTGTCTGCAAGACTACTTACAGCCTTAGCCAGGGATACCCTGCCGGAGGCGTCTATTCTGGTACCGGCGTCAGCGGAACAAACTTCAACCCATCTGTTGCTGGTGTGGGAACTCATGCACTTACATATACTTACACCGACGGAGCAAGCTGCTCAAACAGCATTACCAAATATATCAGCGTAACACCGGTACCCTCAGCTCCTTCGGCAGGAAACACGGTCTGCTGCATTACAAACATCTCTGACCTTTCAGCTTCCGGGACAAACCTAAAATGGTATTCGGACAATACGCTGACAACACAGGTAGGTAGCGGGACCCCCTTTGCTACAGGCCAAACCACTGCAGGCACATATACATATTATGTTACTCAGACTGTAAATGGCTGCGAGAGTGTTGCCACAACGGTAATTCTGCAGATCGTAAGTTCCGCAACGATAAATACACAGCCTTTGCCGGTCTCTGTATGCAGTGGTTATGATGCAACCTTCTCCGTGAGCGTTACCGGATATAACCTTACATATCAATGGCAGGAGAACGGATCAAATCTTGCTGAATCCGGTATTTACAGCGGAGTTACCACATCAACTCTGCTTCTTACCAACCCCGGATCAGGACTTAGCGGAAGAACATACAGGTGTATTATTACAACAACATGTGGAACTACACCCCTGACGAGTTCAGCTGCCGCACTCACAATAGTAACAACAAACCAGTGGACAGGCAATGCCGGAAATGACTGGAACAATATTTTAAACTGGGGATGCGGTGCTGTGCCTCTGCAACTGTCAGATGTTGTAATCCCTGACGTTGCGAATAAACCTGTTCTTGCTTCCGGTTCGGCTGCTACGGTCAGAAACATTACAATAGCGAGCAACTCTTCGCTAACCATTTCAGGGAATACAATTAAGATATCTGGTACGATTTCAAACGGCGGGACCTTTAATGTGTCAGCAGGCACAGTAGAGATGAATGGTACATCTGCGCAACAGATACCTGCCGCCGTTTTTAGCGGAAACACTGTGAAAGATCTGGTGGTTAATAACAACGCCGGCGTGTCTCTCATGGGTTCATTGTCTGTCACGGGGTCTGTACTGGTTGCAACAGGGAGCCTTGCCTCAAACGGAAATTTGATACTGGTCTCATCAGCCGCCCGAACAGCATACATTGACGGTTCCGGTGCCGGACAGATAACCGGTAATGTGACTATGCAGAGATACCTGCCCTCGGGATACGGATACCGTTATATATCCTCACCATTCATGGCAGCAACAGTCAATGGACTGTCGCCGGAAGTAAATTTAGGTTCTTCATTCCCGCTGGTGTACCGCTACGATGAGAACAGAACTTCTTCGGGATGGGTAAGCTATATTAATCCTGCCTTGATATTGAATCCTCTTCAGGGCTACTCGGCTAATTTCGGCTCACTCCATGATCCTGAACTGCTTGATATTACAGGTGTCGTCAATAATGGTCCTTATTCGGTAACTCTCTATAACCACGGCTATACCTATACCAATGGGATGAACCTTGTGGGGAATCCATACCCTTCTCCCATCGACTGGGATGCAGCATCGGGATGGACAAAGACCAACATTAACGATGCTATTTATTTTTTCAGACCGGGCGCCACAGACCAGTATGGAGGCACCTATTCGAGTTATGTAAATGGAATGTCGAGCGACGGCTTTGCCAGCAACATTATCCCCTCTATGCAGGGATTCTTCGTTCAGGTAAGCAGTGCAGGAATCCCGGTGACCGGCATTCTTGGAATGAATAACCAGGTAAGGGTGAACGACTTCAGCCAGCAATATGCGAAATCGGCTGCAAAGGCTGTATCGTCGCAGCTCAGGCTATCAGCTTCTTTTTCACCGGATACTACCAAAAATGATTTTCTGCTGATTTACCAGGATGATAAAGCTGCAGATACCTTTAGTTATATGACGGAAGCAATAAAGATATTCAATACTGATCTTGCTGTTCCGAATATTTATGCACTCAGCAGCGATGCGCAGAAGCTTTCGATCAGAACTGTAATGCCTTCGGAAGGAGAAGCGCTACAGATACCTCTAGGTGTCAAGGCAAATAAGGCAGGTACACTGGTATTCAGCCTCAAAACACTTTCAGGATCATTTGAAGGAAATGATGTTTACCTCACCGACCTTACAGCCGGTATTAATCAACGACTTAACAATGGAGGAGAATACAGTGTCTACCTGCCAAAAGCTGAATATCTGAACAGGTTCAGGCTCGACCTGAATGCGACAACAGTGGGAGCTGAAGATGACCCGGCTGAGAAATATGAATTAACTGCCTGGTATTCAAATGGGATTCTGAGAGCCAGAATAGAAACGGTTATTGCGGGGCGAGGCATCATTCGTCTCAGCAATCTGACAGGACACAGGATACTTGAAGAGATGGTAACGGATGGAGGTTTATACGAGTATGGTGTTACGCTAAAAAGCGGTATATATATTCTTACCCTGGAGACGGGTAATATCAGGATGGTTCGGAAATTTATTGTAAACAGGTAGTTATGCGGGGAAAAACTATTACTGGTTCAGGAGTTTTTTTGCGGACAGTTGTTTCGTTGTTCTTTTTAATGCAGATGATCCGGGCAGTGGGGCAGGAGCCTCCGCCAAGGCCTCTGGAAGTTTATACAACAAGCCAGGAGCTCTCCTTCGGGTCATTTACACTTACCGGTCCGGGATCAGTGATAATTTATGCCGACGGAACGTCTGACTTTAGCGGAGGGGTGGTTCTTCTTACCATGCTACCGGTGCGTTCAACCACACGCCTTGAGCTGGTAGCAAATCCCGGCACACTCGTATCGCTTCTGGTTTGGCCTGCATCGACACTGACAAACGGAACCAATACTATGTCGTTTCAGATCGACTCAACGCTGCCGGTTCTGCCATATGTTATTGCCACCGATCCACCCGCATCCACGAGCCTTTACCTTGGAGGGACGCTTACTGTCGGAAACCTGGCTTCAAATCCGGCGGGAAACTATACAGGAACGTTCAATATTACTTTTTTCCAGGAATAAACGGGGAAAAATCACCATAATCAGTAAATGATCCGGAATACAGCATACATAAGTTCATCAATAATAATTAGTATGCTGAGAACTCTCTTTTCTTTCAGGAGCTTGGTTGTGTTATTTTTCCTGGCAACCTGTTCCTGGGAATCCTTTTCACAGGAGGAACCTGAATATGATGAGATCCCGGTATTCCTTGAAGTTAAAGGAGTGGGTTCGGTTGAAATACCCGCTCTTATCAAAGGTGAAGAACTGTTCCTTCCTGTTACATCACTATTCGATTTTCTGAAGATCAGAAATATTCCATCCCAGGGTCTTGATTCCATATCAGGATTTTTTATTAATCCAGAAGCAAGATTCTATATCAGCCGTAAGGTTAACAGAATCATATATCAGGAAAAGCTTTTTCAGCTGGAGGAAGGAGCTCTGATCAGGACTGATATGAACCTTTATCTTAAAGCCGAATATTTTGGAAAGATATTCGGGCTCAACTGCAATTTCAGCTTCCGGAGCCTGTCGGCACTTATTACCAGTGAACTGGAACTTCCGCTAATAAGGGAAATGAAGCAAAATGAGCTCAGGAAGAATCTTGCCCGGTTAAAGGGTGAAATAACTGCTGACAGGATCATTGGCAGGAGTTATCCGGGATTCAGATTCGGAATGGCCGACTGGTCGGCAATAGCTACCGAAGAGGTTAAAGGAGTCTCAGGTGCAAGGCTGAATCTTTCGTTGGGAGCTGTTGTTGCCGGGGGAGAGACTAATGTGTCGCTTTATTATAATACCAACGAACGTTTCAGGGAAAAGCAGCAGAGTTATCTCTGGCGGTTTGTAAACAATGACTTTGCGCCTCTGCGCCAGGTTATGGCAGGAAAGATAACGACCCAGTCCATATCATCAATCTATAATCCAGTCGTTGGAGTACAGCTGACAAATACACCTTCCACTTTCAGGCGTTCATTCGGTACCTACACTTTAAGCGATAAAACCGAGCCCGGGTGGACTGTAGAGCTCTATGTGAACAATGTTCTTGTTGATTATGTAACAGCCGATGCTTCGGGATTTTTCAAGTTCGAAGTACCGCTGGTTTATGGAAACACAATAGTAAAGCTCAAGTTTTATGGTCCGTGGGGCGAGGAACATCAGAAAGAACAAAATATCAGTATTCCATTCAATTTTATTCCTGAAAAAACCTTCGAGTATACTGTCAGCGCAGGGATTGTGGAAGATACACTGTTGAGCAGGTTCTCGAGAGCCTCAGTGAATTACGGGCTTACAAAATCAATTACCCTCGGTGGCGGCGTTGAATATCTTTCATCTGTCGCCACAGGGCCTGCAATGCCTTTTGCCAGGGCTTCTTTCAGGATTTTAAACAATGTTTTACTATCGGGAGAATATACTTATGGTGTCAGGGCTAAAGGCACCCTTTCATACAGAATGCCTTCGAATGTTCAGTTCGATCTCGATTATGTCTGGTATCATCCGGGACAGAAAGCGATCTTTTACAATTACCTTGAAGAAAGACGCATCTCTGCCTCTGCTCCTCTGGTGTTAGGAAACTTTTCTTCTTTCAACAGGGTATCGGTAAACCAGATCATCCTCCCGGGCTCAGGATATACAACAGGTGAATGGCTTTTTTCGGGGTCATTCTCAAGAGTAAATGCAAATATGACTACTTACGGGATCTTTATCAGCGATGTAAAACCACTGTTCTACAGTAATCTGTCTTTCTCGTTGAGGCTCCCGGGCCGTATATCGCTGATGCCGCAATCGCAGTTTTCATATAACGATGCGCGGTTTATTTCTGCAAAACTGAGGGCAGAAAAATACCTTCTGAAAAATGCTTTTCTCAGCCTCTCGTATGAACGTAACTTTTACCATAACAGCAATCTTGCAGAACTTGGATTAAGATATGATTTTAACGCCGCCAGAACAGGCTTCACTGTACGCCATTCGGGAAAGAAGACAACCTTTATCGAACAGGCATCAGGAAGCCTTATCAGCGATACACGCAACAGCTTCGTGGCAGCAGAAAACAGGCCCAATGTGGGAAAAGGAGGCGCCACAATAATCGCCTTTTTTGATCTAAATTCAAACGGGTTCATAGATAAAGGTGAACAAAAAGTTCCGGGACTGAATGTCCGGGTCAATGGTGGACGAGTAATTGTTAATGAGAAAGATACGTCTTTACATGTAACCGGACTGGAACCCAATACAAGCTATATGATGGAGCTCGATCCGGGAAGCTTTGAAAATATTGCATGGCAGCTTCCATACCGGACAATGAGCGTGATGATTGATGCTAACATGCTGAAAACCATCGAAGTTCCTGTTGCAGTATCAGGTGAGGCCAGCGGTACTGTTACTCTTGAATCTGCATCGGTGAGGAAAGGCCAGGGCAGGATCATAATGAAAATATTCAATAACAGGATGGCAGAGACAGGAGCAACGCTTACAGAAGATGACGGCTATTTCAGCTTCTTCGGGCTCAGGCCGGGAAGCTATTACATAAAGGCAGATACAGGACAGCTGAGAAAGCTCTCGATGGAGTCATTCCCCGACTCTCTTGCATTCGTGGTAAGATCAGGCATGGATGGAGATGTTATCTATGATCTTGACTTTACCCTGAAGAAGATTTTCAAAGGAGAAGATTCTGTATTGGTACCTGAACCTCAGCCGGAACCTGTCATCAGGAAAGACACATCATATATGGTTATCCATGAGGTTGTTGAGGAGCTGGTGACAATCTCTGAAGACTGCTGGGCTATTCAGCTTGGTGCATTCAGAAAAAAAGATAATGCCGATGCACTCAGGAAGCGGCTGGAAAAAATACTCGGTCAGAAGCTCGAGATCGTTGTGGCAGACAATTTCTACAAAGTAAGGGTCAGTGATATAAAGAGCCGCGCTGAAGTCGATGAAAAAGTAAACCTGCTGGCCAGGAATGGAATCACTGAATTATGGCTGATAACTCTTAAGGCAAAACAGCAGCAGAGGATCCTCATCGAAAAATCTGATTCGGTAGCCGTTATCCGCGATGTAGTAGATTCAACTGCTGTGACAACTGTACCGCCATCGCTGAGGAGTATCCAGGCTGGAGCCTTCAGATCTAATTCTTACGCACAGGCACTAAAGAACAGGCTTTCTTCAATGTTAAGCAATCCTGTTGAGATCATTTACGAGGATAATTATTATAAAGTGAGGATATCAGGATTCAAAACTCTTACCGATATTGAACGCCTGCTGCCAACATTAGGAATGATGGGATTACGTGATCTCTGGGTACCTCCCGTTAATGAAGCTGCTCCGGTAATTGAACCTGTTTTAATTCCGGCCGATACAACTGTAATTCCGGCAGTCAAACCTGCTGTTGTCGCTGAACCTGAGGTAATTAAAGAGCCTGAGAAGATAAAAGAACCAGAAAAGGAGATACCTCCCGTTTCACTGAGAGTAGGCGATTTTATAAAGAAATCACAGGCCCTGCGTGCTCAGAAGCTGATATT
>JAKLFN010000532.1 GCA_022711195.1 Bacteroidota bacterium | reverse complement strand
CAGCACGCTCGTGTCGAGGCGATGCCGTGCCGGGTCGTTCACTTCTCCACGCTCCCGCCCTCGAGCCACTCGCTCGCCTGGAGGCCCAGGATGAAGAGGATTCGGCGTTCCGCGCGGGAGTCCGGCATCGGGGCGGGCCGTCTCCCGCCCGGGGAGCATGCAATGGTTGGGCGGTGCGCGCCGCACGGCAGCCCATCGCCTCGGGCGCTCCCGGGGTGATTCGCTGGACCGTGCGGGTGAAATGTTGGAGCGCGAGACGAGATTCGAACTCGCGACCCTCAGCTTGGGAAGCTGATGCTCTACCAACTGAGCTACTCGCGCGCCGAGGTGGATACTACGGCGCGCGTTTTGGATGCACAACCCGATCCGCAGCGACGACCTCGCCCGAGCCCGATGCGATAACGTCGCAGCAGTCCCGTGCCCCGCCCTCTTCGACTTCCCCGCCCCACGGAGCCCCCCCGATGTCCCTCTCCCTCTACGCCCTGACCTGCGGCTGGCTCAC
>JAKLFN010000531.1 GCA_022711195.1 Bacteroidota bacterium | reverse complement strand
CCCCTCCGCTACCGCTATCTTGGCGCCCGCTTTTACCATGCGTGTACTGGTACTGAAAGAAGTGAGGGGCTTCCTCGGCTCGTTGATCGGCCAGGTGGTGGTGGTGGTATTCCTGCTGCTCACGGGGCTGTTCCTTTGGGTGTTCCCCAATAACATCCTGGACACCGGGTACGCCGATCTGGCTCCGCTCTTCTTCATCGCACCCTGGGTCTTCCTCTTCCTGGTACCGGCGGTGACCATGCGCAGCTTCAGCGAAGAGCGACGCACCGGCACCATCGAACTGCTGCTGACCAAGCCGCTCACCGAGATGCAGCTGGTGCTGGCCAAATATCTCGCTGCGGTGATCCTGATCGTGTTCGCGCTGTTGCCCACACTGGTATACTGGTATAGCCTGCACGAGCTGGCCATACCCAAGGGCAACCTGGATACAGGAGGCATCATCGGTTCATATATCGGTCTGCTGCTGCTGGCCAGCTGCTTCGGTGCCATCGGGGTATTCGCC
>JAKLFN010000530.1 GCA_022711195.1 Bacteroidota bacterium | reverse complement strand
AGTTGTAAGAACAATGGCGGAAAATTGCCGTAAACTGTTACAAACCGATTATGCTGTTGCAATTTCGGGAATAGCCGGACCGGCCGGAGGGAGTGACGCCAAACCGGTTGGAACCGTATGGATAGCAGTTGCATCAGATAAAGGAGTAATTGCAGAGAAGAAAGTTTTCGGAAATGACAGAAATACAAACATTAAGCGCTTTTCCCTTGCAGCTCTCGATATGCTTAGAAAGCAGATTATAAACTTTTAATTGTTATGCAAACATTTACAATCCAACTGATTATATGATATTTAGCCCCCCTCAAGGGGGGATGGGGGGCGTTCCTGGAAAAAAAGTGACCAAAATATTTGTTTAATCAGATAAAAATCACGTATTTTGCGCTTCGTTTAAAAAGGACAAACGTTAGTTAAGAAGTAAAACAAATATCAATGTCAAAGATTTGTCAGGTTACAGGGAAAAAGGCGATGACCGGAAACAACGTTTCGCACTCAAAGAGAAGGAC
>JAKLFN010000053.1 GCA_022711195.1 Bacteroidota bacterium | reverse complement strand
ATCCCGTGTAACGGGAAGGTCGCGGGTTCTTTAAATATCGTAATAAAAATTGCCTCCTTAGCTCAGTTGGTAGAGCAGCTCATTCGTAATGAGCAGGTCGAGGGTTCGAGTCCCTTTGGAGGCTCCATGCTCTTTGAAGTATAATTTCATTTTAGTATTTTTGCACGACTGCACGACTGCACGACAGCAAGACTATAAGCGGGAATAGCTCAGTTGGTAGAGCATCAGCTTCCCAAGCTGAGGGTCGCGAGTTCGAGTCTCGTTTCCCGCTCAACATGAAAGCCAGTATAATCACTATCGGCGACGAACTCCTCATCGGGCAGACCGTCGATACAAACTCTGCATGGATAGGAGCAGAGCTCAGCAAACTGGGATTCGATATCATCCGGAAGATATCTATTCACGACCGTCGCGACGATATCCTTTATACTCTCGGAGAGGTAACAGGAAAATGTGACCTGGTCATTATTACCGGAGGATTAGGCCCAACCAGCGACGACATAACAAAACCAACACTATGTGAGTTTTTCAGCACCAGGCTTGTCGTGAACCAGGATGTGCTCGACATGATCGAGCATATGTACAGTCAGCGCGGCTGGCCGATGAACAACCTGAACCGCAGGCAGGCAGAGGTGCCTGAAAATTGCCGGGTACTGAAAAACGCAGTCGGGACAGCTCCGGGAATGTGGTTCGAAAAAGAAAATACAACATTCGTTTCGCTGCCCGGTGTACCACATGAGATGAAATATATTATGGTCAATAGTGTCATTCCCTTACTTTCTGACCGTTATTCATCACAGGCTGTTATCCATAAGAATATTATGACCTATGGAACCGGGGAATCTGTCCTCGCCGAGCTCCTCAGAGGATTCGAGGAAGAACTCCCGGCTGAAATAAAACTTGCTTATCTTCCGGCATACGGTGTAGTTAAACTTAGACTCACCGCCACAGGACCAGATAAGAAACTTCTCGGGCAGACTGTGGAGCAGCAGGTTAAAAAACTCTATACCCTTATTCCTGAACAGATCTATGGCGAAGATGAAGTAACTTTTGAAGAAGCAATAGGAGGAGAACTAAAGCTTCGAAAGACTACCCTGTGTACCGCTGAAAGCTGTACAGGAGGAAAGATCGCCTCGCTGATCACAAGCATACCCGGCAGTTCGGAATATTATAAAGGCTCTGTGATTGCTTATGATAACAGCGTCAAAACCAGCCTGCTTGCTGTACCTCCTGACATCATTGCTCAATACGGTGCGGTTAGCGAGGAATGTGCCATCGCAATGGCTGTGGGAGCAAGAAATCTTATGAATACCGGTTTTGCCCTGGCTACGACCGGAATTGCAGGACCTGATGGAGGCACTGAAGAAAAACCTGTCGGAACAGTATGGATTTCTGTTGCATCAGCTTCCGGAACAAAGACATTAAGAGCACGTTACGGCAGCGACAGAGTTACCAATATAAACCGCTTTTCAACTGCTGCCCTAAACCTTCTCCTGAGGCAGATCAGGGAACAATGAGATTTCAACAATGGTAATGTTGAAAAAAAAGTGACTTTATTATTTGGTTAATCAGATAAAAATCACGTATTTTGCGCTTCGTTTTTAAAAGCAATAATTAAGAACAAGGATAAACAGAAGACCAATGTCAAAAGTATGTCAGGTTACAGGGAAGAAGGCGATGGTAGGCAATAATGTATCGCATTCAAGAAGAAGGACTAAAAGAAAATTTTATCCTAATCTATTTGTCAAGAGATATTATCTGCCCGAAGAGGAGAGATGGATTTCACTGAAAGTATCAGCTGCAGGTATACGCCTCATAAGCAAAAAAGGGCTTACGGCTGCACTTAAGGAAGCAAAGGAAAAGGGTTATATTTTGAACTACTAATAAAGGGTTAAGATGGCAAAGGCAAAAGGCAACAGGCAGCAGATCATTCTCGAATGCACCGAACAAAAGGAAAGCGGTGTAGCCGGAATGTCTAGATATATCAGTACAAAAAACAGGAAAAACACTCCTGACAGAATAGAAAGGAAAAAATACAATCCTTTCCTTAAGAAATATACTGTTCACAGAGAAATAAAGTAAATACTTCATACAATGGCAAAGAAAGTTGTTGCAACACTAAAAACCGGTTCAGGCAAGACATTCACAAAATGTATTAAAATGCTGCGTTCCGACAAGTCAGGAGCATACCAGTTCAAGGAAAGTATCGTTCACAACGATCATATTAAGGACTTCTTTAAGAATTAATTTTCTACACACATCATAAATAGGGACATGCCTGGGTGTGTCCCTATTTTTATTATCTTACCTTCAATAATTATCAGATGGCCTGGAACGGATTTTTTAGCAGGGAGAAAAAGGAGAACCTGAATAAAGGCCTTGAGAAAACCAAGGAATCGGTTTTTACAAAACTCTCCAGAGCTGTCATCGGCAAATCAAAAGTCGATGATGAAGTCCTGGATAATCTCGAGGAAGTGCTTGTGTCTTCCGATGTCGGAGCAGCAACGACCATTAAAATTATAGCCAGGATCGAAGCCCGCGTCAGCCGCGACAAATTTCTCAATACAAGTGAGCTTAATCTGATTCTTAAAGAAGAAATAGCAGCCCTTCTGAAGGAGAATAACGAAAAGGGCATGGGTGACTTCAGCGCTCCCGGTACACAATCACCCCATGTAATCATGATTGTGGGAGTAAACGGTGCAGGAAAAACCACAACCATTGCAAAACTGGCCTACCTTTATAAACAGGCCGGGAAGAAAGTCCTGCTTGGCGCCGCAGATACCTTCAGGGCAGCAGCTATAGAACAGCTCCAGATATGGGCCGACAGAACAGGCGTTGACATCGTTAAGCAAAAAATGGGTTCCGACCCTGCTTCAGTAGCCTTCGACACAGTAAAATCAGGCGTCTCAGGCGGATATGAAGTGGTTATCATCGACACTGCCGGACGGCTCCATAATAAGGTCAACCTGATGACCGAACTGTCAAAAATTAAACGTGTGATGGAAAAAGTCCTGCCCGGAGCTCCTCACGAAGTATTACTGGTACTCGATGGTTCGACCGGGCAAAATGCATTTGAACAGGCAAAACAATTCACCGCTGCCACCGACGTAACAGCAATGGCAATTACTAAGCTCGACGGAACAGCAAAAGGAGGCGTAGTCATCGGGATATCCGACCAGTTTAAGATCCCTGTGAAATATATCGGGATTGGCGAAAAAATGGATGACCTCCAGATCTTTGACAGGGAAGAATTTGTCGATTCATTATTCAGCAAATGAATCCACGGAAAATCAACATTATCACTCTCGGCTGCTCGAAAAATGTCGTCGACTCCGAGAAACTCCTTCGTCAGATTGAAGCCGGTGGATTTACTGTTTCTCATGATGCCGAAGACTTCACCGCCGGAACCGTTATTATAAATACATGTGGTTTCATCAATGATGCCCGGCAGGAAAGTATCGACACCATCCTGAGATACGTAAAAGCCAGGGAAAACGGCAAAATTGAAAACCTGTATGTAATGGGCTGCCTGGCTGAACGCTACATGGATGCCCTGAAAACAGAGATCCCTGAAGTAGACAAGTATTTCGGCGTCAACGATATGAGCTCCATATTGAAAGCTGTCGGACTGAGCTACAGCAAGAAACTCTTTTCTGAACGGAACCTTACCACTCCTTCACACTATGCATACCTGAAAGTATCTGAAGGGTGCGACCGAAGTTGCGCGTTCTGTGCCATCCCGGCCATAAGGGGAAAATGTATCTCCCGACCTGTTGAGGAGCTGATTCATGAGGCAGAGCTGCTGGCTGAGAAGGGAGTAAAGGAACTGATACTTATCGCGCAGGACCTTAGTTATTATGGCCTTGACCTTTATAGAAAACAGATGCTGCCGGAGTTGGTTCGCAGGCTCCTTGATATTGAATCCTTTGAATGGATCAGGCTCCATTACCTGTACCCGGCAAATTTTCCTGAAGAGCTGATAAGTATTATAAGAGATAATCCTCGTATATGCCGTTATATCGATATCCCCGTACAGCATATTACTGACAGGATGCTCGGACTAATGAAAAGGTCGCATAACAGGGCAGAAACAGAAAATATCCTTTACAGGCTCCGCGACGAAATACCCGGATCAGTGATCAGAACAACACTTATCGCAGGACATCCCGGGGAAACAGAAGAAGATTTCAGACAGCTTCAGAAATTTATTTCAGATTTCCGCTTCGACAGGCTTGGAGTGTTTGCCTATTCTCATGAAGAAGGAACATATTCGGGAGAAAACTATGCTGATGATATTCCCGATGATGTAAAACACGACAGAGTCTCGGAGCTGATGACTATTCAACAGTCAATTTCGGCAGATCTGAACCATAAATACATAGGCCGTGTTATGAAAGTAATGATCGACAGGAGGGAAGGCGATTTTTTTGCCGGCCGCACAGAATATGACAGCCCGGAGGTTGACCAGGAAGTACTTATTCCCGTAAAATATAAAATAAAACCCGGCACTTTTTACCGGGTTATGATCACTGAGGCAGGTGAATTTGATCTCTTCGGGATCCCTGTTTAGCTCTGTGCCTCTTCTTTCTTCACTATCTTAATCACTATTTCCGACTTTTCACTGTCAAATCCGATATTGAAAAGGTCGCCGTCACTCTGGCCTGCTTTTATCATCATCTCTGCCATCGGATCTTCGAGGTATTTCTGTATCGCTCGTTTCAGGGGCCGCGCACCATAGTTTGCGTCGAATCCCCTTTCGGCAATATAATCCCTGGCTGCAGGTTCGATATTGAGCTGATAGCCCAGTGTTCGTACCCTGTCGAATAATCCTTTGAGCTCGAGGTCTATTATCTGGTTAATTTCTTCGCGTCCCAGGGAGTTGAACATTACGACATCGTCGATCCTGTTAAGGAACTCCGGGGCAAAGGTCTTCTGAAGAGCTTTCTGCAGAATACTCCTTGACTGCTCATCGCGTGTGGCTTTCTTTGCCTGTGTGTCGAAGCCCACACCATGGCCGAACTCTGCAATCTGCCGGGTACCTATGTTAGAGGTAAGAATGACAATTGTATTCCTGAAGTCAATTCTGCGACCCAGGCTGTCGGTAAGCTGTCCCTCATCAAGAACCTGCAGGAGGATATGGAACACATCAGGATGTGCTTTTTCAATCTCATCGAGCAGCACCACGGAGTATGGTTTTCTTCTTACTTTCTCAGTAAGCTGGCCGCCCTCCTCATAACCAACATATCCGGGAGGAGCTCCGACAAGCCTCGAAACAGAAAATTTCTCCATATACTCACTCATATCAATTCTCACGAGGTTATCAGTGGTATCGAAAAGAAATTTTGCAAGAACCTTTGCCAGCTGAGTTTTTCCCACACCCGTAGGACCAAGGAAAATAAAAGTACCGATAGGTTTATTTGGATCCTTCAGGCCTGCACGGTTTCGCTGGATTGACTTAACAACTTTCTGTATTGCTTCATCCTGGCCAATAACGCTGCCACGCAGTTCTTCAGCCATCTGCAGGAGTCTCGTTCCTTCTGTCTGTGCTATACGCTGGACCGGAACCCCGGTCATCATTGCTACCACTTCTGCAACTTTCTCGGCATCAACTGTTTCCCTGTTTACAGCAAGCTCCTTTTCCCACTTCTTCTTTTCAAGGTCTATCATGTCGAGAAGATCTTTCTCCCGATCCCTGAAGCTTGCCGCCCTTTCGAAATTCTGGTTTTTTACAGCTGTCATCTTGTCCTTCTTGGCATCTTCCAGCTGTTTTTCAAGTTCCAGTATCTTCTCGGGGACGACGATGTTGGAAATATGTACCCTCGAACCTGATTCGTCGAGTGCATCAATTGCCTTGTCGGGCAGGTGCCTGTCAGATATATACCTGTTTGTAAGCTTCACACAGGCTTCAATTGCATCATCGGTATAGGTAACATTGTGATGGTCTTCATACCTGTCCTTAATGTTTTTGAGGATTTCTATGGTTTCGTCGATAGATGTAGGATCAACAAGCACTTTCTGGAACCTTCTTTCCAGGGCTCCATCTTTTTCAATATGCTGACGGTATTCATCAAGCGTGGTGGCTCCAATACATTGTATCTCGCCCCTGGCAAGAGCCGGCTTCAGCATATTGGCTGCATCGAGTGATCCCGTGGCACCACCGGCGCCGACAATAGTATGGATCTCGTCGATGAACAATATTATATTGTCATTCTTCGAAAGTTCATTCAGTATAGCCTTCATCCTCTCCTCGAACTGGCCCCTGTATTTTGTTCCTGCAACAATCGATGCAAGGTCGAGGGCCACAACACGCTTATTGAAAAGAACCCTTGACACGTTCTTTTTGGTAATACGCAGGGCGAGGCCTTCAGCAATGGCCGATTTACCGACACCGGGTTCTCCGATAAGCACAGGATTGTTCTTCTTTCTCCTTGAGAGTATCTGGGCTAGCCTTTCTATTTCACGCTCTCTTCCGACAACCGGGTCGAGCCTGCCTTCTTCTGCTGCTTTTGTCAGGTCGATGCCGAAATTATCCAGTACAGGGGTGTCGGATGATGATTTTGGTGTGGCAGGTGCACCTCCCGGGCTTTTTCCCGGGGCTCCGAATCCATGCCCCTCATCGTCTTCATCGCGCGGGTAATCGGCACGGGCGCTGGGGGAGCCTGTTTCCACCATTCTCCTGACAGACAGGTAATTGACATCCATCTCGGAAAGAAAACGCGATACAAGGGTGTTTTCATCTTTCAGAATTGCCAGAAGAAGGTGTTCTGCCTCTATTACTGAGCTTTTTAAGGCTTTTGCTTCAAGGTAAACAAGCTTAAGTATCTTTTCTGTGCTGCGGAGCAGGGGAAGTACCTCATGATCGGCAACAGGAACGGGGCTCTCCACTTTGATACTCTTCTCAAGTGAACCCTTCAGTACCATAAGGTCAATACCCTGGTTTACCAGGATATCAACAGCACCGCCTTCACCATCACGTAATATGCCAAGAAACAGGTGTTCAGGACTGATATGACTGTTTCCCAACCTTATAGCCTCCTCTTTACTGTAGCCCAGAATATCTTTTACCCTTTGTGAAAAGTGTGAATCCATATATTATTGTTCTCTTTTTAATGTTTTATACAGTCATAATGTCATGCAGAACCGACAAAAGTACATTATGACCGCAAAACAAAGTTAACTTATGCAATATTTAACATTGTCAATTTTCGTGCCCATTTATGAACAACTATGTTAAAAAATCACCCTTTAAAAGCCCGTTAAGAGGGAAATATTTACTATTTTCGTACGGCAAATGAAAAAAAAAGTTTGCATGTCGTAATTAATTAATTTTTAATCTGTTATGTCAGAAAGAGAGAGGATAGTTCAGGTAAATATTGAGGAGGAGATGAAATCGGCATATATCGATTATTCGATGTCGGTTATCGTATCGAGAGCATTACCTGACGTGAGAGACGGACTGAAGCCTGTTCACCGCCGTGTATTATACGGCATGTCGGAACTTGGAGTTCTCGCAAACAAACCATATAAAAAGTCAGCAAGAATAGTAGGAGAGGTGCTTGGTAAATATCATCCCCATGGCGATTCTTCGGTATATGAGGCGATGGTCAGAATGGCACAGGAGTGGTCGATGAGATATCAGCTGGTCGATGGCCAGGGTAACTTTGGTTCGATCGACGGCGACAGTCCGGCAGCTATGCGGTACACTGAAGCAAGGCTCCGCAGGATAGCAGAAGATACACTGTCAGATATTGAAAAGGAGACTGTCGACTTCCAGCCAAATTTCGACGACTCGCTCCAGGAACCAACTGTTCTGCCAACACGAATACCAGTGCTGCTGGTAAATGGTGCTTCAGGTATTGCAGTGGGTATGGCTACCAACATGGCCCCTCATAACCTGAGCGAAATAGTAGATGCAACGATAGCATATATCGATAACAACGACATAACATCAGAAGAACTTCTTAAATATATAAAAGGTCCCGATTTCCCAACAGGAGGTATTATATATGGAGAACAGGGCATCCGCGACGCCCTCGAAACAGGCCGTGGCAAAATTGTAGTCAGGGCACGCACTGAGGTGGAGATTACACACTCCGGAAGAGAATGCATTGTTGTTACTGAAATCCCGTATATGGTAAATAAGGCTGAAATGATCCAGAAGATCGCCAGCCTTATAAACGACAAGAAACTGGAAGGTATTTCGTATATAAACGATGAGTCGGACAGGAACGGCATGCGCATCGTTATGATACTTAAGAAAGATGCCACCGCAAATGTCGTCCTAAACCACCTTTTCAAATACTCACAGCTCCAGACTACCTTCAGCGTGAATAACATTGCACTGGTAAAAGGTCGTCCCCGCACACTCAATACAAAAGAGCTGATCCACTATTTCGTTAAGCACAGGCATGATGTGATAATGCGCAGGACGAAATTTGACCTCGACCAGGCTGAGAAAAGAGCACATATACTTGAAGGACTTATCATTGCCAGCGACAATATCGACGAGGTAATAGCCATTATAAAAGCTTCAAAAAATCCTGACATAGCTCGCGAGAAATTAATGGAGAGATTCGGGCTGACCGACATCCAGTCACGTGCAATAGTCGATATGAGGCTGCGGCAGCTTACTGGCCTTGAACAGGATAAACTTAGAGCTGAATACAAGGAAGTTATGGACCTTATCGGCTACCTGAAAAGCGTCCTTGCAAGCGTGGAGCTCCAGATGAAGATAATCAAGGATGAACTGGCTGAGGTAAAGCAGAAATACGGCGATAAAAGAAGAACCGAGATCATTCCCAGCGAAGAAGAATTCAATCCTGAAGATTTCTACGCCGACGACGAGATGGTAATAACGATCTCACACCTCGGATATATCAAGAGAACACCTCTTACCGAATTCAGACGCCAGAACAGGGGCGGTACAGGTGCCAAAGGAAGTACAACAAGGGATGAAGATTTCATCGAACACCTTTATATAGCCACCATGCATAATAATATGCTCTTCTTTACGACAAGGGGAAAATGCTACTGGCTGAAGGTCTATAATATCCCCGAAGGATCACGGACATCGAAGGGCAGAGCTATGCAGAACCTTATTAATATTGAACCCGGTGATACTGTTAAAGCCTTTATCAATGTAATGGATCTTAATGACCCTTCATATATCAACAATAATTTTATTGTATTGTGTACCAAAAAGGGTATTATCAAAAAAACTTCCCTCGAAGCATATTCAAGGCCAAGAGCAAACGGCGTGAATGCAATAACAGTAAGGGAAGGGGATGAACTGCTTGAAGCTAAAATGACAAACGGCAATCACCACATAATGCTTGCGGTAAGATCGGGAAGGGCAATATGCTTTCCTGAAAGCTATGTAAGACCAATGGGCAGAACAGCTTCAGGTGTCAGGGGAATAAGACTTGCCGATGAAGAAACAGATATTGTTGTAGGAATGATTACTGTCGAGAACAAAGAGAAAGATATACTCGTTGTATCTGAAAAAGGTTATGGCAAAAGAACAGATATCGATGCATACAGGATAACCAACAGAGGGGGTAAGGGTGTAAAGACCATAAATATCACCAAGAAAACAGGATCCCTTATCGCTCTTAAGGACGTTACCGATAACCATGATCTTATGATAATTACACAGTTCGGAAACATCCTTCGCAGCCCTGTCTCGGCTCTCAGGTTGATGGGCCGTGCAACCCAGGGGGTAAGACTTATAAATCTCAGGGGAAATGATATAATTGCATCAGTGGCATGTGTTGAAGTCAACGAGGAGAATGATATTCCCGAAGCCCCTGAAAATGACGAAAGTCAGGAAAATAATTCCTTTGGTGAGGAAAATGGCAAAGAATTTGAAGATTAATAAGTAATGTTATAAATTTGGAAAATTATTTAAGAACAAAAACTTTTAAAAATTAAAGTAATAATCATGAAAAAATTCTATTCGCTACTACTTGTAGTATTCATCTCATTCGGAGCAATGGCACAGAAGGGTAAAGTGACTTCAGCTCTCAGTTTCATTGACCAGGGTGCCCTGGATAAGGCAAAAGAAGCCCTTGATCAGGCACTCACTAATGAGAAATCCAAAAACTGGTTCAACACCTATTTTGCAAAAGGGAAACTATGCCAGGCTGTCTATAAAGCTGAAGATCCAAAATACAGCTCATATTATGCCGATCCTCTGGCAGAAGCTTATGCAGCATATGAAAAAGCGATCTCACTCGATCCTAAAGGAGGTACGAAGAAAAGGATCATTACAAACATGATATATAATTCACTGGCCCTTGACCTGTATGCCCAGGGAAGCAAGAAGTTTGAAGCCAAAGACTTCGATGGTGCCCTGAAATCGTTTGCCACACAGATAGAGATTACCGAAAGCGATAAATATGCTGGTGCTATCGATACAGGTATGTATTATAACGCCGGCCTTGCAGCCATCAATTCAAAAAAATATCAGGATGCAATAAAATATTTCGAGAAATGTGCCGAAATGAAATACCTGGGAATTACACCTCACATTCAGATTTATGAAAGCCTCATGGGACTAGGAGATACAATCAAAGCCGAAGCTTATCTACTCGACCTTCCCAATAAATTCCCCGGCGACAACCAGGTAACCCTTCAGCTTATCGATTTCTACCTTAAAGCTGATAAACCGGAACAGGCTCAGAAATATATCGCGATAGCAAAAGAAGCAGATCCCAACAACTACAGCCTGTACTTTGCAGCAGGTATAATGCATCTTAATCAGAATAATTTTGATCAGGCTATTGCTGAGCTCACAAAATCAATCGAAATCAAGAATGACCTGTATGATACCCAGTATGGTCTCGGAGCCGCTTATATAAATAAGGCTGCAGATATGTTCCTGAAAGCAAATGACATCATGGATGTAAACAAATATACCGTAGCAATTGAAGAAGCCAATACGGTTTATGCGAAAGCCCTTCCTTACATGGAAAGAGCTCTTGAACTGAAACCTGATGATACATATACTCTTAGAAGCCTCCAGGAACTATATTACAGACTGAAACAGAAAGATGCTTCCCTGAATAGCAAGTATGAAGAGGTCAGAGCTAAGTTGAGCGCCCTCGAACAGAAGTAATCATGAGAAATATAACCTGGATACCTTGATAAACAGGTAAATCATAAAAAAGCTTTTCGTATAATGAAAAGCTTTTTTTATTTTAACCAGATATTATAACCAAAGCATGAGAAGAATAGTTTTTATTTTTATTACTGTTTTTTTTCTGGCAATCGGATGTTCTGACATCGATGAACCCCCTGATCCGGAAAATCCTCAGATAGTGGTGCTCATGTATCACAAAATATCCCAGGAAAAAGCTGAAAATCTGTACGAAAGGAGCAGAGCTGA
>JAKLFN010000529.1 GCA_022711195.1 Bacteroidota bacterium | reverse complement strand
CAACCCTTCAAGGGAATATGGGACCCTCCCGTTCTTTGTATGGAACGGCGATATCACCGAAGATCTGATCGATGATTACATGAAAATGTTCAGTGAGGCAGGTTGTGGTGGGGTAATTGTGCACCCTAGACCCGGCCTCATCACTGAGTATCTGTCTGACAAGTGGTTTGATCTTTTCAGATATACTGTTGAAAAGGGCAGGGAGTACGATATGGAAGTCTGGATATATGACGAAAACTCTTATCCCAGCGGTTTCGCAGGGGGTCATGTGCCTGATCAGATGCCAGAGTCTTATAACCAGGGACAAGGGCTGACTATGCATATTAGTGAAATGTTACCCGACTCTGCTGACATGTTATTCCTGATAATGAAAGAAATGAATGGAAGGCTTCAGGAAATAACTGATCGCGTCGGCGAAATGGGCAAAAGTGGCATTTATTACATGTTTGACAAGACTTATTATCCTAAAACTCCCTGGTATGCAGGACACTCTTACGTAGACC
>JAKLFN010000528.1 GCA_022711195.1 Bacteroidota bacterium | reverse complement strand
ACGGAATAAAACTATCGCTGTATGTCAATGAAAATCACCGACTGGGCCGTTGAGGAGAGGCCCAGGGAAAAGCTTATGTATAAAGGTACATCAAGCCTGAGCGATGCCGAGCTCCTGGGAATACTGATCAGCTCCGGAACAAAAGATAAATCGGCTGTCGACCTCGGCCGGGAGCTTCTCGGCACAGTAAACAATAACCTTAACTCACTGGGGAAGTGCTCCATTACCGAGCTCCGTAAGCTTCGCGGCATAGGACCCGCACGGGCTGTGACAATAGCTGCCGCCCTTGAACTGGGCCGCCGCCGTAAACTGGCAGAGGCTGAAGAGCTCCCTCAGATAAAAAGCTCCAGGGATGTGGCCGATATCTTCCAGCCAATCCTCTCCGACCTGCCCCATGAAGAATTCTGGGTCCTCTTTCTCAACAGATCTAACCGGGTTACCGGTAAAATGAAGCTTAGCCAGGGAGGGATCAGCGGAACAGTCACCGACGTACGAATGATAAT
>JAKLFN010000527.1 GCA_022711195.1 Bacteroidota bacterium | reverse complement strand
TTCAGCTGGGCTTCGAGGGGCAGGCTGCTGGCAAAACCGTTAACATAGTATTCCACCGTATCTGTTCCTTCCGGTTCGATGAACAGCTGGTGCGCCTCCTTTTCTTTGAATGTTACAATCTTGTCTTCTATGCTCGGGCAATACCTTGGTCCCCTTCCTTTTATTATACCTTTAAAGAGCGGACTGAATTCCAAACCTTTTCGTAGTTCTTCGTGAACTTCGCTGTTTGTGTGTGTTATATAACAGCTTTTCTGACCCGATACAAATGTTTCCTGCTTCAGAAATGAAAATCCTCTTTGCTCATCATCTCCCTTCTGTTCTGTCATCGCAGAGAAATTGATACTCCTTCCATCGATCCTTGCACTGGTCCCTGTCTTCATTCTTTCGACCGTAAAACCAATCTTCGCCAGCTGATCACTTAGTCCCGCAGATGCCTGATCTCCTGATCGTCCTCCGACGGCCCTTTTGAACCCGACATGCATCAAAGCATTAAGAAATGTTCC
>JAKLFN010000526.1 GCA_022711195.1 Bacteroidota bacterium | reverse complement strand
AGAGCCCGGCATATGAATAATCCTGGTCCATGCGGCTGCAGGCTTCCCGGAAGGCATTCCCGTCATACAGTACAACTGACCCGAAGTTGAAGCCGTCACGCAGGCTCCCCTCCTGGTAATCGATCACCGGATGCGGAGCCATGACATCGTTCTTTTTCTCGAAATAGTCTGAATAGACCATTCCCGCTCCGGTATCAAGACAGACCTGCATCATCCTTTCGGGCGCATGCCTCCCCATGTCGAGGGGAAAGCCCTTGCTGTAGGTCAGGACATGGAATGTGCCGGCAACTGCCGCCATCTTTTTCAGTGCCTCAGTTGAGACAAAACTGTCCGCAACTATCTGTCCGGTCCCAGGAACTTTGAATATTTCTTCATTTCCGGGCGGCACAACAATAAAAACGTTTCTGACAATGCCTGACTCCCTCAGTGAGGCAACAGTTGATTTGACTGAAGCGGTATCAGAAAAGGGCAGAAAACAGGTCAGGGATCTCTCCATATCGAATTT
>JAKLFN010000525.1 GCA_022711195.1 Bacteroidota bacterium | reverse complement strand
GACCGACGCTTTAGAAGCGCACTCTTTACGGCTTTCCTGATTTTCTCCGATGTTCCTACGGGTACAGTGCTTTTTGTCACGATCACGGAATATGACTTTATCGATGCACCTATTTCTCCGGCTACAGATATCACATGGCTCAGGTCGGCGCTGCCATCTTCTCCGGGAGGTGTTCCCACGGCTATGAAAATGACTTCAGCGCCCTCTATTCCCTTGCTCAGCGCCGTTGTGAAGAAGAGGCGTTTCTTCTCCATGTTCCTGCGCATCATATCTTCGAGGCCCGGTTCATAGATCGGAACGTTACCCGAATTCAGCTGGCCGATCTTTTCAATATCCTTGTCGATGCAGGTTACAGTCACTCCGCTTTCAGCAAAACATGCACCGGTTACAAGTCCAACGTAACCTGATCCAACAACAACAATTTTCATTATTTCTTAATTATTTTTGATTTTATTACATCATTATATGCAAAGATAATATAACATGTTAAATATGGAAATTGTACAAT
>JAKLFN010000524.1 GCA_022711195.1 Bacteroidota bacterium | reverse complement strand
GTCGTGATCGACAAGGACTTCACCGGCGAAGCGCGGGTCGTCTACAAGCAGCGGAGGCACTGACGTGAATCCAAATCCGAAATCCGAATCTCGACCCCGCCATAGCGGGAACGTAAATCCGAAACAAGCACGAAGGCTCGAAACCCAAAATCCCAAACGGATCCTTGGAAAATATCTCAAAACGATGAATGTCATTGCGAGGAGCGCAGCGACGAAGCAATCTCAACCTCCCGAGCGGGAGATTGCTTCGCTGCGCTCGCAATGACATGCGGGCGGTTTTCACTGTGATTTTCATGCGGACAGCGGTCTTTACCACAGTTCGGTCCAGTTGATCTTCACGCCGGAGCCGGACTTGGGGGCCGGGTCCGACTTGGGACCGGGGCCTGTTTTGGGCCCGGGTTTCGGCTTCTGCTTCGGACGCTGCTGCGCCGGCGCGTTGGAACGCGGCGGCGGGGCCGGCTTGGACGGGTCCTTCATCGAGAGGCTGATCCGTTTCTTGACCAGGTCCAC
>JAKLFN010000523.1 GCA_022711195.1 Bacteroidota bacterium | reverse complement strand
TATAATAGCTTACGCAAACGAAATTAAAACGGCAGTCCTTGGAGTGGATCCCCGGTTTATTGAAAGAGATGGCGCTGTAAGCGAATCTGTTGCAGCTGCAATGGCTGAAGGAGCCAGAAAACTGATGAAAACAGATTTTGCAGTCTCAACCACCGGTATAGCCGGACCTGGAGGAGGAACCGGTACGAAGCCTGTGGGAACATTATGGATAGCCGTGGCGGGAAACTCCGGTACGATAACCGAAAAACATACTTTCACAACTGACAGACTTACAAACATTACCAGATTTACATTTGTGGCCCTGAACCTCCTCAGAAAGCAGATTATCAGTGTTTAACAGCTATTTCTCAGGGGTGTTGAAAAAAATTAAAGTAAATATTTGGTTAATCAGATAAAAATCACGTATTTTGCGCTTCGTTTTTAAAAAGACGTAAAACCAGAAATAAAAAGAGAATCGATGTCAAAGATTTGTCAGGTAACAGGGAAGAAAGCGGTAGTGGGGAATAACGTA
>JAKLFN010000522.1 GCA_022711195.1 Bacteroidota bacterium | reverse complement strand
ATCCTGGAATTTATAAACTGTACCCAGCGGATCGATAGCCTTGACAATGCCTGAGAAAATAAAGACGAGTCCGATAATTATTCTGCTTAGATAGTTGATAATCTTCATCTTACAACAGGTATCTTTGTGAGAGTGACTTAATTATGAGTTCAAAAATATGTTTTTCGGGAAGCATCTCTCCTTTACCCGTGCTGCAATTAACTACACAGATCCGTTTATCGGTTGCAGCAACTTTCAGGTACATTTCCCTGACCTTATTCTGAAAAGTGAGTGACTCTTCGTGAATATCCCTGGTTCCATTCAGGTACATCCTGTCATCGCCTTTTCGTTCCGATAACAGCTTCTTTTCGGTAAAGGAGAAGGGTACATCGAGAAAGATATTCAGGTCGGGCATCGGTATGCCGAAGTGTGTGAACTCCAAGTCGAGGATCCATTTCATCAGTTTTTGCTGTTCCGCCGTGGAGTCAAGCTTTGCACACTGGTATGCGATATTAGAGTATGTGTACCGGTC
>JAKLFN010000521.1 GCA_022711195.1 Bacteroidota bacterium | reverse complement strand
CTCTTGTCGCTGCTCTGTGGGGCGTATTTATCTGGAAGGAATTCAAAAATTCTCCTAAAGGGACAAATTCAAAGCTCGCGGTAATGTTTATCCTTTTCCTGCTGGGTATTTTTTCAATCATTTATGCCGGTCAATAATCACAGGGCATACCAGGTCAGCCCTTCCATATAAACAAAAAAGCCGCATTGTTGTGCGGCTTCCTGTTGCTCCGTCAGGGCTCGAACCTGAACTTTTCTGATCCAGAGTCAGACGTGTTGCCAATTACACCACGGAGCACTGTTTTGAGCCTGCAAATATAAAAAATTTTCAACTTATTCAGTCTCTGCAACCAATTTTAAAACATCTACAGCTTGATAAAACAAAGTGCACCGGCATGAACCGGTGCACTTTTACACGTTATAAACAGATCACTTATTGCGGCAATGTATAATAAACAGTCAGCCTCGGCCTCATACCGGCTGTACTGTAATCACTTGAGACAAAGCGGAATCCCGGCGTCCACTCATCGGGCCAC
>JAKLFN010000520.1 GCA_022711195.1 Bacteroidota bacterium | reverse complement strand
CAATTTTATTATATACTGCTGAGATAAAATAGGCAAGATAGAAACAGTGTTAAGGAGTCGGTAGATGCACTTTTGATATTGACCTGTCCCAACCTAAGCTATTTAGCGATGGCATCTAATTAATTTATGCCTCTGTTACGGACTTCACTTTCAATTCCGCACACTGATAGATTTAGTGGATTTAGAATTATTTTTTAAAGTCAACAATCGAAAGAATTGGATTTGCGTGGCAGCTTTCAACTGTTAATGAAGAAACAAGGTTAAGAAGTTGATGGCGTCGACTTTTAAGAAATAACACCTGGTACACATTGTATTTGCCGGCGACAAGACTGAAGCCCGATAAATATGATGGTGTCCTGCTGTTGCAGCAGGTAGCCGCCGAACTTTTAAGACGGTACTGTGATCATTATTATAACTACCGAAAACATGAATTTATCGAACTGGACTGCACCCCACCGGTTGGACAAAATATGATAGAGTAGTTGGCAGGAACCAGATTCCCTTTATGAGGGAGAA
>JAKLFN010000052.1 GCA_022711195.1 Bacteroidota bacterium | reverse complement strand
CGTAACTCTGCTCGAGAATGCCGCAGATTATCCTCATCAGTGTTGTTTTGCCGGCACCGTTCGGACCAAGCAGTCCGAACATACCATTTCCTATGTCGAGGCTCACACAACTCAATGCTTTGAATGGTTTCTTTTTCTTTCCTATTAGAGGTACAGCTGAGACAAGTTTATAGACTGTCTTTCGCAGTCCCCTGAATTTTCCTTCGAGCCTGTAAATGTCGATGTTCTCTCTTGTCAGTTTCTGGCCGGTCTTGTATATGAAAAGCCCCAGGAACCACACGAAGCCCAGAATTAACACAACAGCTATGTTGTCCCATTTCAATTGGAAAAACACAAGGTTTAACAGTGGAATGATCCAGAAGACGGCAAAATCAAGTACCGGGATCGACTTTCTTAACAGTCTCTTTTTTCCATCGCCGGAAATGCTGGTGAAGAGTTCCCTTAACTGTAACCAGATTGCAGAAAGGAAAAACCATGTTCCCATGCTGAAAAGAAATATCCAGAATCCTTTCTGAAGGTAGAAATAGGTAAAATAGATCATAAAACCGATCAGGGGTAATTCCCATGCCACCTGCTCCATATCTTTCAGATTCCTGATATGGTGATTCAGTCCAAGCTTCTCCCTGATCCTGTAACCGGCTTTCCATTCTCTCGACCACCTGTTTTCCCTCTCATATATCTTAACGAGGCTCTGAACCTTAATGTTTATTGACTCATTAGCCGGAATGACAGATTCACGTGCTTTTCTGAGGCTGTTCATTATGAACCAGGTCGATGCAGGTACAATTATTAATGAGAGGATGGTTGTGATCAGCTTCCAGATGAACTTGTCGAGATTAGTGTAGATCAGAACTATGAGAAGGGTAAAAACGACTATCTGTGCTGCCTTGTATCTCCAGTTCAGAGATTTAAACCACTCAATAGCATTTTCGAGACCTGAATAAAATGTAGGGATGAACAGTAATGTAAGCAGTGTGCTGAGCGTGAGTCCTCCAATTACTGTTATAGCAAAGGAGGCCCCGATTATTGAAACATATTCAGCTTTTCCCATTG
This sequence comes from Bacteroidota bacterium, assembly GCA_022711195.1. Next base: position 10,350 of record JAKLFN010000052.1, on the reverse strand, counting down.
CAAGAGGGAACATTGCCACGATGGTGGTTGCAGCTGTGATCATAATCGGTCTTATCCTGGCAACGCCGGCCATCATCAGTGCACGCGAACGCCGGTAGCCGCGTTTACGAAGGATGCTTGTATAATCAATAAGGATAATACCGTTATTGACCACTACTCCAAGTAATATCAGCAATCCCATCAACGTATTTGCATTAATCAGTGAATTGCCGGTAAGTATCAGGGCTATCAGTGATCCGAGTGCTGCCAGAGGAATGCTGAAAAGAAGAACAAAGGGTGTGGTAAGTGATTCAAATACAGCGGCAAGGATCATATAGATAAGCAGGAATGCTATTCCGATTAATTTGTAAAACTCCTTGAAAGGATCCTCTTCCTGAATGAGCTCTACCGCAATGCCGGCAGGAATATTGAGAGCATTGATTACAGACTGGACTTCAGCTCTTGCTCCTTCGAGGAGTTCTTTCGATGACCTGATCTCATCTGTGAAGTTATACGTTACCGTTACTCTTTTTTCCTGGTTTTCGCGATGGATATTACCCATTCCATATGAGAAAATTATGTTGGCAAGCTCCTCCATTTCCATTATTGAACCTGATGCACTGCTAACTTCAAGCTTTTTCAGGTCGTCAATAGTCTTGTCGGCATTCTTATCTGCCAGCGAATCAGTAACTGCATATTTAATGATAATATCATAATTTTCTGTTCCCTGCCTGAAGGTTGCCCCTGAAGTATATTCTCTTCCGAAAGTTCCGAGCGCCGAGGAGAGATTCATCAAAGTGAAATTATTTCTCCCGATATAGTCCATATCAAACAGGAGCCTCACTTCCGGTTTATTATCCTGTACGTTAAGGCTTACCCGTTCAATAGTTGTCAGCTCATCGATGTATGATTCGATATCATCTGCCAGGCTCTTCATCTGGTCGAAGTCCTGTCCCTTTATTACCACGCTTTCCGATTGTGTTCCTATGCCAAGCATATTCATGAACCCTGCCCCGGGATTGACAGTCTCCATGCCTGAACCTCCGCCCGATGTAAAACCTCCGCCTGTGGATACATCATCCATATTTATCTCAGCCGACGAGATGTTTTTTGTCTTCTCGGTTATTTCATTTTTAATCTCCGGAAGGCTTCTTTTACTCTCTTTATCCCACTCTTCTTTAAGGCTGATGGTGACTGTCGCCTGCTCTTCTTCAATATTGCTGACGATATCTTCTTTTTCGGGTATTGAGGCAAGCCTTGATTCTATTTCAGAAACTACTGCATCAGTTTTCTCAAGAGTCGAGCCAGTGGGCATTGTAACGCTAAGCCTGAAATCAGGTGTGTCAACCTCCTGTGATCCGCTCAGGCTCAGTCCAAGGCTTATCAGCAAAGCAGCAAAAAAGATAACAAGGGTGCCGATGATTGTTGTTGCCGGGTTTCTCATGCTCGACTTTAATGCAAGATGATATGCCTGGATCAACCTGTTATGAATTGAGAGTTTCCTGAATACCCTGGCATTACTTGCAGAACCTCCCGACAACAGGTAATAAGTTGCCATCGGGATGAACATAAGTGCAACAGATAAAGAAACCAGCAAGGTTGAAACAATTGATACCCCTATGTTTTCGCCAATGATCTTTACCAGGAAATTTGTTGTAAAGAGAAATGGAAGGAAAACAACAATTGTTGTCAGTGTTGATGAGAAGATAGCCCGCCAGACCTCTGTTGTCCCCTGTTTCACAGATGTTTCATAATCCTTGCCCGCCCCCGCGAGGCGGTAAATATTTTCGAGTACCACAACAGAATTATCGACAAGCATTCCAATAGCCAGGGCAACACCCACCAGTGTCAGGCTGTTGAGTGTGATGCCGAAAGCGTAAAAGAAATTGAAAGCGACATAAACCGATATGGGAATGGAAACGCCGATAACTGTAACCAGCTTAATGTTTCTGAGAAATAACCAGAGTATGAGTACGGCAAGCGCTGCACCTGTAATGGCGAGGTTTATAACCTGTGTGAGATTCTCTTCCATTGTTTCTGCGCTGTTGTACTGAACAACTATTTCCACTCCGCTGGGTTCCAGGTCGCGGTTAATTTTTTCAATCTGTTCGAGTGCATCATGCGAGAGATTGATCAGGTTAGCCTGGTTGTCATTAACGAGATTCATACTTACGGAATTCATCCCGTTCACACGGCTGTAAGATGTTTCTTCCTTAGCTCCGTAATATATTTCTGCGATATCCCTCAGGAGTACAGGTCCCTGCTGTTTCACAATAAGTCCGCCGATTTCGCTTACTTCGGTATATTCAGAGGTTATGTTTACGAAATACTCATTTGTGCCGTCGATAACTTTTCCTGCAAATGTTTTGTCTCTGCCGCTGTTATTCAGGAGTGAGCTCACCTGTCCAATGGTTATTCCGTTAGCTTTACAGGCTTTCTCATCGAGCCTTACCTCAATGGAATTTTCCTTGCCGCCATATACCTGTACTCCGGCAATGCCATCGATGTTCTCGAGTTTTGGCTTAATATCCCTGTCGGCAATATTCCTTATCCTGTCGACTCCTCCTTCGCCTCTGACCTGCAGCGACATGAACTGGTTGTTCAGCTGTTCGAGATCAACTTTTAAAATATTTATAATGAATTCATCCGGTATGGAGGCTTTAACTATATCGATCTTCTCCTGTAATTTAAGGTTTAAGTATTTCAGGTCAGCATTTTTTGTAAAGTAGATCGTTATTGTGCCATACCGGGAATTGATATTTGATTCAATCTTTTCAACATCCTCAAGTGTTCCGACAGCTCCCTCAATGGGTACTATAGCCTGGGCCTCAATATAGGAAGGGTCAGTCTCGAGCACCGTACCTACCTGTACGATCATTCCCGGAAGCTGGAAATTCGGGATGAGTTCCATCGATAGCCTCTTATAGGATATAAAACCGAGCATTGACAGCCCGATGAAAAGCATGCTGATAAGGACCCTTCTTTTTAGAATAAAGTTCATCTGTTATGGTCTGTTATAATGAGGGTTTTGCAGAAGCTTTACGCCGGCCTGTAATAAACTCACTGAATGAATCGAACACCCAGTAAACACAAGGAATCACAACCAGTGTCAGCAGGGTCGAGGAAAATAGTCCGCCTACAACCGCAAGAGCCATGGGTGATCTCAGTGAAGCACTTTCACCGATTCCAATTGTCAATGGAAGAAGAGCGAGGATTGTCGTAAGGCTCGTCATCAGGATTGGTCTTATCCTTTGTGACCCAGCTGTAATGACTGCTTCTTTTTTGCCAATTCCTGATTCCCTCAGCTGGTTTATCCTGTCGATAAGTATTATGGCATTGTTTACTGCAATACCTGCAAGCATAATAATTCCGATATATGCCATCATGTTCAGCGACCTTCCAAGAAGAAAGAAAGTAAGGACAGTGCCTACTCCTGCAAGCGGTATAGTGAGCATGATTACAAAGGGCTGGATTATTGATTCAAACTGTGCAGCCAGCACCATGAATACAAGTACGAGCGACAGTATGAGTGCGAAAGTAAGATTGGAGGAGGATTCTTTCCTTTTCATTTCCTCTCCCGTAAAGGTCATCTTATAATCTGCCGGAAGATTTACTGACTTCAATGAAGCTTCAGAATCCTTTATTACGCGGTCAAATTGAATGCCGGGCTTCAGCATTGCATAAATATAACAGGTTCTGGACTGGTTTCTGCGGGTAATCTCCCTCGGGCTTACAATCGTCCGAATTGTGGCCAGTTCGCTCAGAGGGACCTTTACTGAGCCTGCAGTGATCATCAGGTCGCGAAGCTGACTGAGTGAGATATCGCCCAGTTTGATCGTAATATCCTTCATCTCTCCCTCTTTCTCAAAGCTTCCTGCCGAAGAACCTTCGAGGTAGCTTTTGACCTGGTTAACCACACTTTCAACAGAAACGCTGTAGTAGCTTGTACGGAACCTGTCGATGGCCACTTCAACCTCAGGAGTGCCCTCATCCATCGATGTGGTGATATTATAAAGGCCTGTGTTCTGTTCAAGTATTGCCTTTGACTCATCAAGTATTCTTTCCAGTTCATTGTAATCCTCACCTGATATTTCAAGCGCGAAAGGTGATTCTGTTGTCCCCAGGGATGATTGAAGGGCCGTCTCTTCCCTTGTAAAGGTCACCTCCAGTTCCGGAATACCCCGCAGATAGCTCTCGATAAGTGTAATTGCGTTTTCTGTTTCCCTGGAATATTCCTCCTTAAGGATGACCTTAAGTGAGGCTGTGTTTTCACCTTTAGCCGATGCATTCTGGCTCAGCGACGATGTATTGTCTTCGCCCGACTGGCTGTAAATCAGATTGACCTTGTCGCCAAGAAGCTCACGGATTATTTCTTCACTTTTTATGGCTGTATTATTGGTCCGCTCCAGACTGGTTCCCTCAGGTAATTTCAATTCAACAGTAAAAGATGCCGATTCTGACCGTGGCATAAATTCACTTCCTATACCGGGAATAAGCAAAGCCGATCCACCGAGCAGGACAATTGAGAAAATGATTATAACATTTCTCCTCTCAATTATTTTCTCGAGGATCCCGCTGTACCAGGTGAATTTTACCGGAGCGTTCAGTCTCTTATTATCTGATCTTTCCCTGAAAAAAATTGAAACGAGCATCGGTATTACAAGCATTGCAACTAGTAGCGAGGATAAAAGTGAGAATGCCACTGTCCATGCCTGGTCGCGGAACATTTCGCTCGACGCTCCCTGAAGGTAAACTATTGGCAGAAAAACAACGATTGTTGTGATCGTGGATGATGTTATAGCAGCGCCAACCTGCCCGGTTCCGTTTATCACGGCATCCTTTATTGACATCCCTTCTTCGCGCAGCCTTGTAATATTCTCCAGAACCACGATAGCATTGTCGACAAGCATTCCGGCGCCCAGCGCCAGACCACCCAGGGTCATAATGTTTATTGTCAGGTGGTTAAAATACATGAGGTTAAATGTTGCAATAATGCTGATGGGTATGGCAACACTGATCACCAGTGTGGTTCCTATTCTTCTCAGGAAAATATAGAGTACAAATACTGCCAGCAGAATTCCGAGGATAAGAGTATTTTTAACTTCTCCAATTGCATTATCAATATATGTACCCTGGTCAAGCACCTTTATGAACTCATAGCCGGGGAGGGCATTACCCATTTCTGCAATTGCCTCTTCGAGGCTCTTTACAGCATCGACAGTATTGAATTTTGGCTCTTTATAAATTGCCAGACCGATACATCTCTCGCCGTTAATGGTTACAATGTTTTCAGGATCTTTATTTGCATAGCTTACTTTCGCAACATCTCTCAGGTAGACAGGAATTCTTTCGGAATTTGTTGAAGCTGCAGATGCTGTTATTGAGGAAGAAGATGTTGATGCCGATACCTGCCTGAAACCTACAATGATGTTCTCGAGGTCTGAAAGGTCTTCCAGAACGCTGACACCCTTAACCACATACCTGGTTCCCAGATCAACTATCGACCCGCCTGAAACATTCCGGTTATAATTGCTGATCTGTGCAGCAATGCCGTCGGAAGTAAGTCCGAATGCTTCAAGAAGGTATTTATTGGTTTCAATAACAACTTCGCTCTCTTCTTTCCCGATGAGCTTTACATCTGCAACACCCTCTATTCTGACAAGCTCGTTCCTGATATAGTTTTCAGCGACTTTCCGGAGCTCATCCATGTTTGTTATACGGTCGTTTTTAAGGCCCACGATCATTACAGGTGATGCATTCGGGTCGTATTGTGAAATTGTGAATTCTTCAAGGTCAGAATTCTGGCTGAAAGAGTTCAGCTCTTTCTGGAGGTCAAGGAATGCTTCATCCATATCCTTGTTCCATCCGTATTCTACAGTTATGGTTGCCGATCCGGCCTGCGACACCGACGATACCTGTGTTACATTACTCTGGCGCATGGCCAGGGATTCAATCTGATCTACATAATTCTTTTCGATCTCCTCTGGCGGCTTTTCCCCGGCTGTAAGCTCGATGTAGATTTTGGGATTATTAAGGTCGGGGAAAAGGTCTGTTCCCAGCTTTCCGAGCGAAATAAATCCCAGCAGGCCGATACCCAGCACCAGCATCAATACTGTTACCGGGTATTTAACGGCAAATCTTGCAATGGAGTTCATACAGTTTATTTAATGATTTTTACTTTCGACCTGTTGCTGAGTGTTTCAAAACCGCTTGTTACGAGCCTTTCGTCTTTGATGAGCCCCCTTGTAACTTCTACCTCTGTAAGGTTTTCGAGGCCTGTCTCAATAGTTTTCTCCACGGCAAGGCCACGGTCGACAGTAAACACAGTCTTACCACGCTGACGTGATAGAATAATATTTTTTGGGATCACAATTGCCGAATCCTTCCTGGCAGTTACGATGTCAGCCTTTACAAACATTCCGGGCCTGAGAAGAAATCCGTTGTTGTCGATCTCAACGGTTCCCTTGAATGTCCTTGTATCGGCGTTAATGGCCGGAGAAAGCTGTGATACCGTCCCGATAATTGTATCATTGGGAATAGTATAATTAGTAAGCTTTACTATCTGGCCCGGCTTGATTATTGATATATATTTCTCCGGAAGCTGAACATCCATGTACATAGTCCGGTAGTCCATTATTTTGGCAATGGTAACACCCGTTGATATTTCTGTACCCTGCGTATAGTAAGGAAGATCGACGATCACTCCGTCGAAGGGTGCGGCAATATATGTTTTTTGAAGCTGAAGCTTCGAGTTGGCTACTGTAGTCTTTGCATTCTCATAATTTATTTCTGCGGTCTTCAGTTCTTTCAGGGTGACGCCTCCCTTCTCATAGAGAGATTTTTGCTTGTTAAGCTCGGTCTCCGAGAGTTCCAGGTTAAGCTGGTTTGTCTCCATCTTAACAGAATTAATGTATTCTTCATCTTCGAGCCTGGCTATAATGGCGCCGGCTTTTATCCTGTCGCCAAGCTGCCAGCGTTTACCTGTCTGTGGATTCTTCTCGAGAAAATATGATGCGGCAATTTTCGATTTGAGTTCTATTTCCCCTTTTGGGAATGCAGTGCCTGTCGTATTAACGAATTCTTCAATCGGCTTAGGCTTCAACTCATTAACTGAACCCGGGATTTCAACATCAGCCGTGAGATTCTGGTCCTGGTTTTTGCAGCCTGCCAGGGCAACTGCCAATGCAGTAAAAAGAATAACTGATTTTTTCATTTTGAGGTTTATTTTTCTAATGTTTTAACAGGGGTTACAGGACTCTTTTTTTCAAAGTCATAAAGTGTCTGGATCTTAAGATTCAGCAGTTCAAGCTTATATGATATAAGTGAATTAGTGTGTGAAAGTTGTTTTTGCGACAGCTGGTTCTGATATATGCTGAGGTCCATACCTGTGAGATCTCCGTTTTTGTACCTTTCAAGGTTAAGGTCGTATGTGAGCTGTGCATTTGTCACGTTCTGCCGGGCGATCTCAATCTGGTTCTGCAGGTTGGTAAGGTTCCTGTAAACCTGTCTTATACCCAGAATAATGTTATTCTGTTCTTCCTCGAAGGATATGTTTGCTGATTCAATGTTTGCCTCAGTGGCTTTTATCCTCGATTTCCTTTCTCCCCAGTCCCATAAAGGAATAGAGAGAGATAGCGAAACGCTTTCATTGTCGGTAGGGCTGTTATAAACCTTTCCGAAATTTTCATTATCCCCGAAGAGGCCTACGGAGAGTCCCAGGCTCCCTTTAAATTCGTTAAGAGCCTTTGTCTGAATAAGATCAAATTGTGATGTTTCAATGTTGATCTGGCTTTGCCTGAGCTCCATCCTGTTCTTCAGTCCCTGGTCGATGGCAAAGGCGATGTCGACACCTACCGTATCAACAGCAACATTCGGCATTACAGAAAAATCATCATAGAGGCTCATGCCTATCATCAGCTTGAATTCATCTTTTGAATTTTCGAAAGAGACCTGGTTGTTTTCATAATCAGATTTTGAGGAGGCCAGGTTCAGCTCTGCCTGGAAGATTTCTTCACGTGCCACGAGACCTGCTTCTTCCTTGTTCTTTGAAACTTCGTAGCTCTTCTGCATGTTTTCGTAAGCTTCCCTGGAGATCTCAAGGCTCTGCTGCTGCTGGTAAACGCCATAGAATGCCTGGGTAACACTTTTTTCCAGTGTAAGAAGCTGCATTGCATAGTTAAGCTGTGCATTTTCAAGGGCAAGCTGAAGCTCTTTTAGCTGAAGCTTTGTCCTGTTATAAGTAAAAAGAGGTTGATCGAGGTTCAGCGACAGCCTGTTGCTGAATCCTTTGGTTGTTTTATTTGCGTATTCGCTGTACGAATCATGATATCCGAAGCGGTTTGTCAGAGACACCACGGCGTCTGTAAAAACAATAGGCTGTGCAACGGTAAAAAGACCAAAGCTCTCGGTAGTTTTTGTTGAGTTCCATTCAGAAATAAGGTCATTGAATTCACGGTTCTGGCTATAGCTTATTGGATTCACCGAGAGTGAAAACTGTGATTTCAGGGCAGCATTCTGTGCATTCAGGTTTTCCTGGCTCCTCACCAGGTTGAGCCTCACCCTCTTCATCGAGGGGCTGTTATCCTCAGCTATTTTAAGTGCTTCCTCGAGAGTGATTGCTTTCTGGGGATAGGAGCAGAATACATTTATTAGCAGCAGTGTTACTGCCAGTATGCTTCTTTTCCCGGCTTTAAATGAGTTTTTCATATTTTCAGTAATCTGTTTTTTATGTTTTATATCATCTGATCGCTTAATTGATTTTCACCCACCTGATTGCATCTCCGAGAACAACCCTGCCCTCTGACTTATTTGTCAGTTCAACTTTTGCAGTGTCGGGTGAAAGATAGTACTGACCAAGCTTGTTCCATCCTCCTTCGGCATTCTCGAAATCGACGGTTATTTCTTCAACTCCTTCATCGTGGTAGATCTTATAATGCATGTCCTTATACGGGCTTTCACCCATCTGACCCATCGGTCCCCCGGGAGGTACTCCTGCGGGTCCGCCCTGACCGGCACGCTGTACGTTTACCCTTACTCTTCCCCCGGCCTGTTTGCCTACATAACAGTAGATGTCGTAGTATCCCGGCTGTTTTATTTCAGTTGACCATGTTACCGATCTGTCGCCTGAGCCGCCTCGTGTATATACAGCCGACCGGACATAATCGCCATGATAATCGGACAGGACAACAGGCTGCCAGTATTCGGGAGCCCAGAACTGATTGATTTGCTGGTAGCCCCTGTTATCGCCCTTGTTGATACCAAATAATCTTTTCAGAGGGGCCTCCACAACCGCGCTGCCTGAATTGAATCCCGGATCTTCATTATCGACGATTAATTCTCCGGCGACATTCAGTTCAGGCACTGGAACGTCTACCTCTTCTTCGCGGTAAACCTCCGATCTTGACTTCAGTTTTATCGGAGTCTCCAGGGGTATGTTTATCTCTCCGGGAATATTCTTCGATGCAAGAGTATTTACCATCATAGCTCTTGGCTGTGCATCGAGGATAATACTTATTTTTTTTGCTTTTCCGGGACCAATTTCCACGATCCTTGATATATCGGAGGCCTCCATTCCGCGTCCCTGCATTGAGATGCTTATATTGCCTCCACCGCCGGGGCCACCGACCATCATCCCTGTCATCATCTGTCCTCCGCCTCTTCCTCCTCCCGGACCTCCTGTCCGGAATGCAACGTTGAAAATGCCGGGAATGTTTTCAGTATTGGAGGCCGTAAATGTTACAAGGTATCTTACCCTGTCATCCACAAGTATCTCACTTACCTGAGGCTCTTCAAACCTGAAACCCGGTTGTCCCTTCAGGTTGAACCAGTCGTTGAGGTATGGGTAGAATTCAAAGCCGAATTTATTTTTAATCTCTTCATTCATCGCTCCGATATCAATGCTCTGGAACATATTGGCATCGGTATAATCCTGAAACCATTTTTTGAATTCTTCAATACCTGCCCTGGCTCTCAGGAGATTAAACAGGTAATCGCCTTTTATTGTCAATACTGCCCTGATAGTGTCGCTGCCGGGGTTCATTGCCAGAACGTCCCTGAAGCTGGCATCCCTGAGTATCAGGTTTGCTTTATCATTGTCCGAGAGACCTCCGGCCATTGCCCTTACACCACCAGGTAGAGTAACTTTCTGCAGATGTGACTCAAAAACGGCATTGATGACAGGATATTCTGTTGAATAAAAATTGTTTCTGAAGAAATAGAAGCTCGGCCCCAGCCTGTAACGTGTAGGCTCGTTTATAACCTGACCGTTCCTGTACTGGAAATTTTCACCGCTGATAAAGGTGCTTCTGATGAAATTGTTGAAAAGCCTTACCTGCAGTTCCTTATCTGTAATTACCTGGTTAGTCCTTGTCA
>JAKLFN010000519.1 GCA_022711195.1 Bacteroidota bacterium | reverse complement strand
CGGATCCATGAGCGGGTTATAGGATTCTCCGGCTTTGAGTTCTCTGTAAGCATTTTCGGGTAATCCTTTGATTTCTTGAGTCTTGTGTTCTGACATGGGCAGTTAGTTTTAGGGAACTAAGGTAGAAAGCCTTGTCCAGTAATCAAAATAAAACTCATACAGGGTGTCAGATCATCCTGTATGAGTTTTAAAAACGGAGCCAAATTCGGCCTGGTAGAATGGGAGACCTTCCTATTTCTTCAGCAGGTCGCGGATTTCCATGAGCAAAGACTCGGAAGGTGAGGGTGCAGGCGGTGCAGCGGGTGCTTCTTCCTTTTTCTTCTGCATGGCGTTAAAGGCCTTGACAATCATGAAGATGACCCAGGCCACGATCAGAAACTCAAAAACAACCTGGATAAACATGCCGTAGTTGACAAACACTTCTTTTCCGGCTTCCCCGCCAACTGCAATTTTCAGGTCCTTGAAATCCACGTTGCCAAGCAGCATCCCAATGGGTGGCATGATGATGTCGTTGACA
>JAKLFN010000518.1 GCA_022711195.1 Bacteroidota bacterium | reverse complement strand
AAACGTTCTTCCTATCAAGGGCGCGTTGCCGATCGCCATACAAGCAGCTAAAGAAAACTTCAAAGGATTTTTTCTGCCAAAGGAAAATGCACGTGAGGCAGCAATTGTTTCCGGATTGGAAGTTTATGGTGTGGATAATATTAAAGAGGTGATTGATTTTTTCAGCGGCGATGCAACACCCGAAAGAGTGACTGTGAATATTCTCGAAGAATTCGAAAAAGTGCAGAGTCATATGGAATTTGATTTCAGTGATGTAAAAGGACAGGAAAATATTAAGAGAGCATTGGAGATCGCTGCTGCTGGTGGACACAATGTTATTCTAATTGGTCCTCCCGGTGCAGGTAAGACGATGCTTGCAAAACGTTTGCCAACTATTCTACCGCCTCTGACTGTTGAAGAAGCATTGGAGACCACAAAAATTCATTCTGTTGCGGGAAAGGTGGGAAAAAATACATCACTCATAAGTACTCGTCCGTTTCGATCGCCACATCATACGATTAGTGACGTGGCGTTGGTAGGAGG
>JAKLFN010000517.1 GCA_022711195.1 Bacteroidota bacterium | reverse complement strand
TTGTCGGTGAATTTCTTTTTCGGCCGGTTATGCTCTGACATTCTTCTGTCAAGGTCATTTGTATACCCAACATAAAAGCGGTCAATCCTTTCACTATAAAGAAAATAAAGAGTGTACATCTCGCGAGACTGAAAAGATAGTAATTAATTGTTAATTAGTACTTTGTGATCCAGCTGGGATTCGAACCCAGGACCCTCCCGCAAAGCGGGATGCTCTACCTGCTGTTAATCAATTAAATGTTTTATAGCACTTTGTGATCCAGCTGGGATTCGAACCCAGTACCCTTCCGCAAAGCGGAATGCTCTACCTGCTGTTAATCAATTAAATGTTTTATAGTACTTTGTGATCCAGCTGGGATTCGAACCCAGGACCCCATCCTTAAAAGGGATGTGCTCTACCTGCTGAGCTACTGAATCAAAATATCAATAAAAAGAACCGCGCAGGACCCTTCCGCTGAAAGCGGAATGCTCTACCTGCTGAGCTACTGAATCAAAATATCAATAAAAAGAACCGCGCAGGACCC
>JAKLFN010000516.1 GCA_022711195.1 Bacteroidota bacterium | reverse complement strand
TAGAAAATATAGTATCCCTGCCATTCTAAGTTTAACAGCATTCGCTCCAACACTATTGACAAATACTACCTCAATAGATCAGCCAAAATATTTTAACAAACTAGCTTTTGGAGAGGCAAATATTTATATCCCTTAAAGTGAAATAGCCTGCCTATAACACGGACAATATGGGTAAGTTGTTTGTCATGGTTTTTGCTTAGGTTCCGTGTACGCCAGCCGAGCAAAAACCACAAGTAATTTATGGGCCCGAACGCTCTTTTTTCTTTTGATCATTTATCATCATTCCTTGCTCGGCTGGCCATATAAATTCGTTTAACATCTTGCATCCGGACACGCGCACCTGCACGCAATATAAATCCTGTATCTTGACAGTTTTCTGGCTCCGGGACAGCTTGTACCGCGACACTGCGCAAGTGCCCCTAAAAAACATTCTGTACCGTGACAGTATACCGGCTTCGATAAAACTTGTACCGCGACACGCCCGGCTTCGACAAAACTTGTACCTGGATTTGCAAAAACCACGC
>JAKLFN010000515.1 GCA_022711195.1 Bacteroidota bacterium | reverse complement strand
AGCAATGAGGATCTGGTCATTTCCAGCCCGGCCGGCATACAGTCATTCACCCGTTTTTACCCGTTAAACCGGGCATTTGCCCTCATATCAAACCGATGCGGAAGGATCGTTCTGCTCCGTAAACTGAAAAACATCGATTTTATACTTGTGCCGGGCGCGGACCAAGACAGGAACGAAGCTGAAAGATTTGCCGCATCACTCAGGCTTATCCCCGAAATCACCGCAGTATTCCTTCTCGACAGCCGCGATAATCCCGACAGGAACCTTCCCCTCCTGACACTGTAAAAAGATAAAGAGGAGACAATTTCTCGCCTCCTCTTCAGTGTTAACCCTAAAACTAACCTAACCTATGAAAAAAACTCCATTATTGTTATAACAATTATCGTGCCATAACTGATGCAAATATCAGAAAAAAGTTCCGGACATGTTCTTAAGGATATGTTAATAAATTGATTTTTAACATATTTTTAATATTTTGCATTTTTTACATTGCGACTGAACCTGTTAAAGAACGTTAAGTATGCT
>JAKLFN010000514.1 GCA_022711195.1 Bacteroidota bacterium | reverse complement strand
TCTATGAGTACTGCAAGGATGGCAATCCGGGAGCTCAATCGATGAAGCTTTATAACAAGCTGGTCGGAATACAAAACGGGGATGTTGAGGATGAGTTTGGGTGGATGACTGTTGTTGAATAAGATAAAAGACCAAAGAAAGAAGAGGAGATTGCTTCGTCGCTTCTCTCCTCGCAATGACAGAAAATGAAAAGATTCCCCTCCCTGGAGGGGCCAGGGGTGGGTTAAGGGAGTGAGAGTGAGAGCAGAAGAGAGAAGCAGGAATTGACTGGTCAAAGATGAGAATCGGAGAGAGAGCATAGAGCCTGAATTCCCCCTTTGAAGGGGGACAGGGGGATGTTAAAAGGCAAAAGGATAAGAAACTCTAAGCTCTACCTTATGTGCTCTACGTGCTGCGCTTTACGCTCGTCGCTCTTATAACCAACAACGAAATACGATAGTTCCAAAGTTAATAACCTTGAAACTTTGAGACTTTGAAACCTTGAAACTTATAAATCCTTGTTCCAAAGTTCCACAGTTCCAGAGTTCCAAA
>JAKLFN010000513.1 GCA_022711195.1 Bacteroidota bacterium | reverse complement strand
ACTTATGACAATGAAGGCTGATGGATCGGAAAAACAAGAAGTTGCGGGTATCGAAAACTTTGAAAGCTATAGTATATCCCCTGCAGGAGATAAAATCCTTTTTACAAGGAGAGTCAAGCTCGACCAGACAGCAAACGAAAAGTATAACCTCCCCAAAGCAAAAGTCAGGATAATTGATGACCTGTTGTACCGGCACTGGAATTACTGGAGCGATTTTTCATACAGTCATATATTTGTTGCATCCTTCGACGGCACGAAGTTATCAGGTGAAAAGGATATTATGGAAGGACAGAAATATGAATCCCCGACAGCTCCGTATTTTGATGAGAACGAAATAGCCTGGAGCCCCGACGGGAAATTCATTGCTTATACAACAAAGAGGATGAGGGGAATGGAGGATGCGAGGAGCACAAATACCGATATATTCCTTTATGACCTGTCATCGGGAAAAGAAGTAAACATAACTGAAAGGAATCATGGTTTCGACAAATATCCTGTGTTTTCTCCGGATGGTTCTAAAATAGCCTACCAAA
>JAKLFN010000512.1 GCA_022711195.1 Bacteroidota bacterium | reverse complement strand
TCCAATCTCTTCCCCCAGCAGGAGACATTTTTCAATTGCATTTTGCTGCGTAAAACCCCGCTCATCTTCAAGCTTTTTCACATATTCCTGGAAATCTCTCAGGGTGGGACCTGGCTTTAATAGTAATTCACTCATGTGTTTGACGGATTTGTAAAGTATATTTTATCGGTATCTCAATTGCAGTTTTAAAGCCGGGATGCTGTCAGTTACCACCTGGCATTATTGAACTTTGCCGGGCTGTAGGTCCCCGATGGCACCCTGCAGCCGGGTGTGATGTTGAAGTATTTCTCAACCATATCCAGGGTGCCTGCGCTGTCGTAGAACCTGATTTCCGTTGCAACGGGAAAACCATTGATGCTCTCATATGCGGCAAATTCCACCTCCCTTGAGTTGTCACCTGATCTGCGCCTCATCTTCAGGAACAGGAGTGATTCCCTGTCGACCCAGAAACAGGTGCTCAGGGTATCACCAACTATCCATGCATCTTGCCCCATGCATTGTCCCTCCGCAATAAGATCCAGGTTATAGCCGCA
>JAKLFN010000511.1 GCA_022711195.1 Bacteroidota bacterium | reverse complement strand
CACGAACCCTTTTCAATCCCGAACCGAAAAGGTTTAAAATGCCTCCCTTCGAGCAGTCGAAGCTCTAGGATGCCTATGACGAGATAGAGCTGCTCGGATTCCCTGTGACGCTTACCTGGTTTGACCTGTTGCAGACGAAGTTCAGGGGGGATGTGACTGCTGCCGGCATGAAGGGTGCCGTGGGCCGAAGGGTAAGGATGGTTGGTCACCTGGTAACAGTCAAGTACATAAAGACTGTCAAACGTGAATGGATGAACTTTGGCTGTTTTATCGACAATGACGGGGAGTTCTTTGACACCACCCACTTCCCGCAGTCACTCAACGGGTGGCCGTTTCGCGGCAGCGGCACCTATCTCATCCTTGGGAAGGTTGTTGACGAGTTTGGCAGCACCTCACTCGAGGTGGAAAAGATGGCGAAGCTGCCCGTTCAGCCAGATCCGAGATACTGATATGTCAGGCAGTAGGCATTAGGCATTAGGCAGTAGGCAGTAGTGAAACCAGTGATATTCATACTGTTACTTGATGCATTGTCAC
>JAKLFN010000510.1 GCA_022711195.1 Bacteroidota bacterium | reverse complement strand
CAGGTATTGCTACCCGTGATGCCCCTCGACTTGCATGTGTTAAGCCTCCCGCTAGCGTTCATCCTGAGCCAGGATCAAACTCTTCATTGTAATATTTCATTTCTTAAATATCCATCGAAGATCAATCCGGTCTCTTCAAAAACTCAATCGAAATCGCTAGGTTTTTGGCGAGATCTCTCTCGCCTGTGTGCTACTACTTCATCAATAATTCAAAGAACTTTTCCCATTTCCTTTTTTTTGAAGGCAAGGGACGACAAAGATACTGAACTCTCTTTTCTCTACCAAACTTTTTTCGAAGTTTTTTCCAACTTTTTTTCGCCCTTCTCAGGGCTGACTCCGAAAGTCCATCTTGTCAAATCACTCTTTCAGGGAACGTGCTTTTCTTTAAAAGCGGGTGCAAAGATATGGAGCTTTTTCAATAAAACAAATTATTCATGCTTTTTTTTGATCTTTTGCTTCATTTTTTTTCTCAGAAGCCCTCCTGAAAACGTTCCTATACCATATATATTATAGGGCCAGATAATTCATGTCAAA
>JAKLFN010000051.1 GCA_022711195.1 Bacteroidota bacterium | reverse complement strand
ATTCTGAATGCACTTGCTTGTTAACGTCTGAACCGGGATTGTAATAATTTCTTTATTTATATCAGGGGAATAGGGAGAGATCCGGATGTAAGGATAATAAATTGATGCCGGATAATAGCCTCAAATCAAAAGGAACCTGTATTTTTAAAGGCGACATAAAAACTTATCTCATTTTAACACGGATTAACACGGAAAATATGAATAAGAAATTCAGAATCATCATTTCCAGTATGATGATATTCATTACGTCCTCTGTTTGCGCGCAAACTGTTGAAAGTATTTATGGCAAGGCGAAGCTGATAAATAAACCCGATAACGGATTCCGGGGAATTTGGTATATGAATGAACCTCTTCAGAATGAGTATAAATTCAAATACAGCGGAGGTCTGGGAACATATCCTGCAAATCATTATCCGTTCTCGGTATATGTTCCTGAAGTCAATAAAACTTTTTTTTGTTATGGCGGGACAGATGATTCAAATTCAACCCTTCTGCATGAGGTAGCATGGTTTGATCATTCAACGGGAGAAATTTCAAAACCCACAATCGTTCTGGACAAAGCCACAACCGATGCTCATGATAACCCGGTAATGCAGGTTGATAAAGACGGATATATCTGGATCTTTTCCACATCACACGGAACAGGAAGACCTTCATTCATTCACAGGAGCTCAAAGCCTTATGACATATCGAAATTTGAGCGAATAGCCGCAACAAAAATTGTAAATGGCAAAGAAATCCCGATGAATAATTTTTCATATCTGCAGATTTATTATGACAGGAATGAAGGATTCCTTGGGCTTTTTACGCATTATGAAAGGCTCAATCTGCAGCTGGGTATGACAAATGTCAGAGTTATTTCATGGATGACAAGCAG
This sequence comes from Bacteroidota bacterium, assembly GCA_022711195.1. The sequence continues at coordinate 10,730 of JAKLFN010000051.1, read as the reverse complement.
TGATGGGATCCATTGGTCGGAGTGGAAAGATCTCGCTTCTATTGATGAGGGAAGTTATCAGTCGAGCGGTCAGAGGGAGAACAGGATCGGGACATCATTCAACTATCATCCGCATCGCCAGGAAAGACGGGGACTGAACTACAGAACAAATTTATATTGTCTGATAACTGATGATTTTGGAAGGACCTGGAAGACCGTAAATGGCACAACAGTAAACCTTCCTCTTACAACTGTTACAAATGAAGCGCTTGTTCATGATTATTCTTCTGAAGGTATGAATGTGTACATAAGCGATCTCAATTTCGACAAAAAAGGCAATCCGGTTATACTCTATCTCACAAGCAAAGGACCTTATTCCGGTCCGGAAAATGATCCTCGGCAATGGCACACGGCATGGTGGTCAGGTAAGGAATGGAGAATAAATCCGGTTACCACTTCAGGGAATAATTATGATGCGGGTTCGATATACACTGAAGAAAATAAAAGATGGAGGATTATCGGTTCAACTGAAACAGGTCCGCAACCTTATAATACAGGTGGTGAAGTGGCAATGTGGGAATCGGGGAATAAGGGAAAGACCTGGATCAGGGTAAAACAGCTCACAAACAACAGTGAATATAACCATGCGTATGTAAGGCGGCCGGTTAATGTCCAACCCGGATTCTATGGATTCTGGGCTGACGGACATGGAAGGCAACAGTCTGATTCGCGTCTCTATTATTGTGACAAAAAAGGAAATGTGTTCAGGCTGCCACGGAACATTGATTGATCACAAATTTTTGATTTATAAATAAATAGGTCAGTTTACTCCCGGTTGGGATTCTTTGTTGAATTTTATCATGAAGTTTTTATCCTGTTAATTTTGGACATTTAATACATTTGCAATACAAGAGAATAATTCTAAATCCTGCATTCTTTGATGGATAAGATAAAGGAAAGTCCTGAAGATAATATATTGGTTATCAGACTAAGAAATGATAATGAGAACGCTTTTAAGGAATTATTTAACAGGTACTGCAAAAAGCTTTTTAATTTTTCTTTAAGATATCTTCACAATAAGGAGGAATCAGAAGAACTGGTTCAGATTGTGTTTATTAATTTGTGGGAACACCGGAAATCTCTGAGGGATGACCTGCCGGTTAAAAGCTATATTTATCGCTCTGCAGTAAATTACATATATAATCAGTTGAAAAAGAGGGCTATTCATGCGAAGTTCGTGGATTCGGAATTAATAAAGGGTGAAATCCATTCAAATCTTACATATGAGCAGGTTCTCTTCAACGATATGGAACGTTCCATAAATTCTATAATTGACACCCTTCCCCTGCAGCAGAAGAGAATATTCATGCTGAGCCGCTATGAAAACCTGAGCCATCAGGAAATCGCCGAGAAGCTTGACCTTTCGGTCCGAACAGTGGAAAATCAGGTTTTCAGGGTTCTGAAAATCATTCGCAGCAGATTACAAACAGAGAACATAGTCCTGATTGCGATGGTTAAGTCTGCTTTAATCAGTACTCTCATTAACATCTTCCAGGGGCTTTAAAATAGCACATCCGCTGTTAATTATTTCGCCGGCATTTAAACCCAACTCTAAGATATAATAACACATTATCCCAGGTTTTTGGCAATGCCCTCCGGGGAGGCTGGAGGGTAAATTAATATTTTGATTTGACCACTAAAATATGGATCAGCAGGGAAATCAAAAATTTTTATGAGTAGTCCTGTCCCATTGATTGTATTAAATAATAAAACCAGTCCATTTTATGACTAAACAGGAAAGAGAAAATACAGAAAATCTGTTAAGAGAATATTTAAATGGCAATTGTTCGGGAGATGAAATCAGGCAGCTTTTTAAGATCCTTAAATCACCTGAAAATGAAGCACAGTTCAAGGATATACTGATGACTCAACTGGATGAGTTTGATGATTCGCGATTTAAAAGCACCCCTGTTAATTTTGGGGGGATCTATGAACGTATACTTTCAGAGATACGGAGAACAGGGGAAAGAAAGCCCGGGTTTATTCAGGTGCGGAAACTGTCAAAAAATAAAAGACTGATAATTGAGATATTATCATTTGCAGCTGTTTTTTTTATTGCTTTCTATATTGGAAGAATAAACAGTAACAACTCTTATGTTTTAAACGGAGAGCCATCTGTTATATCTTATAATGAAATTACTGCTCCGCTTGGAGCAAAATCGGAGATGATACTCTCTGACGGTACTAAAATTATTCTGAACGCAGGGAGTACATTAAAATACACCAATGCTTATAATTCTCTTAATCGTGATCTCGAGCTTGAAGGCGAAGCCTATTTTAAAGTTGCTGAGAATAAAAGCCTTCCACTGGTGCTAAATGCAGGGAAACTGATTATCAAAGCAACTGGAACCGAATTTAACGTAAAAGCATATTCGGAGGAAGGTATTATTGAAACAACTCTCATTGAAGGGAATGTCGAGATTTCACAGAAGGGTGAGATCCGGGATAATGAGATTCTGGAACTTAAGCCGAACCAGAAAGCTATTTATACAGGTGAATCTGACCGGATAACCCTAGAAAAGGTCAGGGAGACTGAACCCCAGGCGGTTAAACCGGCCAGGGCGACAACTGAAAATTTACTCATTTCTCCAAAAACCGATATTGATCAGGTAACAGCGTGGATAAATAATAAACTCATAATCAGAAAAGAAAATTTCGAGAGTCTTTGTGTTAAGCTCCAGAGGAAATACAATGTGACTTTTGTATTCGGAGATGAGGAGATAAAGAAATACCGTTTCACCGGAGTGTTGCTGGACGAAACTTTTGAACAGGTGATGGATGCCATCAAACTGGTTGCCCCTGTTGATTATTCAGTTGAAGGTAAGCTGGTTACTCTTGTGTCAGACAGGAACGGCGCTGGAAATTGAAAATGAGAAAAAACAGATGATGTATTATGTATAATTTTATATTAACTGCCTATGGGTAAAACCTGTAACCCGAAAATAAAGGGAGGATAACAGATTGCGGCTGTTTCCCCCCGGAAAGTCAAAGTACCTTACTATCGTATTCCTGGTTCGCACCAGGATAAATAATGTATAACTTCAACTATCAGATTATAAAATTATGAAAAAAAAGTTTGTGAGATTTTATTTGTGGAAGAAACCTAAAATTCTGTTAATTATGAAACTATCGGCCATTTTAATGGTAGTATTCACATTGAATCTTTCTGCGACCGGATTTGGTCAGTTTTCTTTTTCTTCCGACGGGAAAAAGATCAGGGAAATAATGGATATCATTGAAAAAGAGAGCAATTACCGGTTCTTTTATAACGATGAATTTGAATCAGTCGATAAGGTTGTTGATCTGAAAATCAAGGATAAGGACATTAATCAGGTCCTTGACCACTTACTGGCATCAACAGATTATACCTATAAGGTTTTCGCCAACAACCTTGTTGTAATCTCGTTGAAAGATGAGGTCCGCGAGCTGGTTGAGGGTCAGCAGAACATTGTAAAAGGTATGGTTACCGATGAACAGGGGAATCCCCTGCCTGGTGTTACCGTGATAGTGAAGGGCACCACAAGAGGGAGCACTTCGGATATCAATGGTAATTACAGTATTGCAATCGATAATCCTCAGACAGTCCTGGTATTTTCGTTTGTAGGACATATAAGTCAGGAAGAAACCGTGGGAAACAGAGTGCAGATCAATATTACTCTTAAGGAAGATGTTGTTGCACTTGAAGAAGTAGTCGTGGTCGGATATGGCACAATGCGTAAAAGCGATCTTACAGGATCAGTCGTTTCGGCCAACATCGAAGCTTTCAGTGAAATTCCCAACGTGAACATCATGCAATCCCTTCAGGGAGTTGCTCCGGGGGTTCAGATCGGGCAGGTTAACCAGGCCGGCCAGGAACCGACGATTCAGATAAGAGGAACAAATACTCTCAGCGGGAATGACGATCCCTTAATAATTGTTGATGAGATCATCTACAGTGGAAGGATGGGAGATCTGAATCCGGCAGATATTAAATCGATAGAAGTACTTAAGGATGCAAGCAGCAAGGCAATTTACGGATCACAGGCTGCAAATGGGGTTATCCTGATAACCACAAAGGGCGGTAATAAATCCGAAAAACCGGTATTTAATTATTCGGGATCAATATCTTTCCAGTCTCCTACGGTTGATGCAGGACTTCTTGATGCGGAACAGAATCTTGAAAGGATAAAGGGGATCTATTATACAAAGGCTTATCTCGGACCGGATTATACCCAGCCGAATCCTGCCTGGACCTGGGGGCAGACCGAACTTGTACCTAATATTCTTGCGGGAATATCGAATAATGTGAATTATGATTGGTGGGATAAACTGACTTCTCCGGGCTTTATTGAAGATCATATGCTTAGTTTAAGCGGCGGAATGGAAAAAACCACTTATTATATCTCCGGCGGTTATACCGAAGAAAATGGATTCATTATTAACGATAACTATAAGAGGTACACAACCAGGATTAATATTAAGAACGAAATTAAGGAATGGCTTACCATCGGAATGAACACTTTTGGTTCCTTCACGGATTTCTCAGGGAAGAGTCCCAGTTACACTAATATGCTGATTTCACCTCCCTTTGTAACTCCTTACGATGAAAATGGTAATCTTATAATTTTTCCAAAGGGAGAGAGCACCACTCATTTAAATCCTTTGCTGGATGTCCAGTCGGATGATAATGAGAAAAAGAACAGGATTTCAGGGATATTCTATGGTATTATTCAGATTCCTCAAATAAAAGGACTGAATTACAGGCTCAATTATAATCATTCTCTTGACTGGTCAAATTATGCCAACGGTAATCCCTACGGGGCCAGCCTTACGGGATATGTTATCAAGACCAATGCTTCACAGCATGAGGAAACCCTTGATAATATCCTGACCTATGACAGGCAGTTCAACTCTCATTCAATAAAAGCCACACTGGTTTACGGATACAGAAAAGCAGCATATAATTATACAAAAGCGGAAGGCGAGAATATTCCGAACATGAGTCTCTCTTATAACAGTCTGCAGCAGGCTATCACCCAGAGAATTTCATCCAGCGCCTGGAATGAGTCATCACTGTACCAGATGGCAAGGGTAAATTATAACTTCAGGGACAGATATCTGGTTACCGGAACCTGGCGACGAGACGGGTATAGCGGATTTGCCAGAAACAATAAATTTGCCATTTTCCCATCTGTAGCTGTGGGATGGACATTATCCAATGAACCTTTCTTCAAATTACCTGTGGTTGATCTGCTTAAGCTCAGAGCAAGTTATGGACAAAACGGAAATCAGACATCACGCTACAGTTCAATTGCCCAGGTTTCCGCAATTGATGACTTTAAGTATGTATTCGGAGATGGAGCTTCTACTTCATCAGGACAGGCAATCACATCGCTTGCCAATAATGACCTGACCTGGGAGAAGACTGCAGGACTGAATGTCGGGATCGATTTCGGATTACTGAAAAGCCGTATCAGGGGTAATGTCGAATTCTACAAGACTACAACAACCGACCTTTTATGGAATATGGTTATTCCGGAGGTAACGGGTTTCTCAATAATAAAAACCAACATCGGAGAAGTTGCCAATTCAGGAATAGAATTTTCAATCCAGGCAATACCAGTCCAGACCAGGGATTTCGGCTGGGATTTTAGTGTTAATTTTTCGGCAAACAGGAATAAGATCGTCCATCTTTTCGGAGACGATTCAAATAATGATGGTAAGGAGGATGACCTTATATCAAGCGGATTATTTATCGGCAAATCAATTGGTACAATTTATTCCTACCAGATAGATGGTATCTATCAGATTGCAGATACCAGGCCTGCAGGATATTATCCGGGGAACTACAGGATAGTCGATCAGAACGGCGATAGCAAAATATCAGCTGATTTCGACCGGGTATTTCTTGGGAGGAGTGAACCGGCCTTTATGGCAAGCCTTCAGAACAATCTGAAATATAAGAATTTTACTCTTCGCTTCTTCATCAACTCAATTCAGGGGTGTAAAGACGGATATCTCGGAAGTCAGGCAACAAACAGCTTAACCCTCAATTCCACCGGAAATTTCGCAAATGCAAACACCTGGACATTCTATGATTTCTGGTCAGTGACAAACCCTGATGCAAAATATTCAGTGAATTATCAGGCCCCTCAGATTTTAGCGGAAAGGTACTCTTCGAGGAGTTTTATAAGATTGCAGGATATATCGCTTTCTTATAAGATCAATCCGTCACTGATCCAGAAGATCGGGATTGAAGGGCTTAAATTGTATGTCAGTGGCAAAAATCTGCTTACTTTAACAGATTGGGACGGATGGGATCCCGAAACTAATCAGGGTATAGGAAGCACAAATCCGTATCCGGTAATGAAATCGTTTACCCTTGGTGTTGATATTGCATTCTAACTATTAAACTGAGACAAATGAAAAAGTTAAAAATTAATCAGATATACAGATTGTTTATTTTTCTGGTTTTAATCTCCGTTTCCTGTAACGAGGAGGAATTCCTGAAAGAGGTTCCTCTCGACTTCTTCAGTCCGGAAAATTCATATGTAACGAAAAAGGACTTTGAGAGTGCAATTACGGAATTGTACAGCAGGGTGCGTTTCTGTGCTTACCAGACACATGGGTCTTCAGGTTCTTACCCGTACTACACAAGTACAGATGTTGCACATGACGGAAGGTATCAGCTGAATTCACCCGCAAGATTTGGTGGTCACTCAGTGTACCTTGTGCCTACAAATAATGTTGTTACAGCCCAGTGGAATGCCTGGTACAAATTGATTGCGAATGCGAACACAATTATATCCAGGGCAGATGCTTCAAAGATGACGGAAGAAGAGAAAAAAGCAATTGTAGCCGAAGCCAGATTCATGAGAGCATTCGGGTACAGATATCTTGTATACCTTTATGGAGGAGTTCCTCTTAATCTTGAAGAAGTCACAAGTCCGAAAACTGATTATACAAGAGCAACAAAAGAGGAAGTGCTCAACCAGATAATTGAGGATGCAAATGAAGCAGCAAATACTCTGCCTACAATCGATAAAGTTGCAGATGGCAGGATTTCCAACCTGGTTGCCCAGCATTTACTTGCTGAAACATATATTGCTCTTAAAGATTATGATAAAGCCATACAGGCAGCTTCTGTGGTAATAGATGATCCTAACACTGACCTGATGACACAGCGTTTCGGGAGTATGGCCACCCAGAATCCTCAGGATAAGAGACTTAAATTCACACGACCGGGAGATGTATACTGGGATCTTTTCAGGGTTGGAAATCAAAACCGCAGCAGCGGAAACAAAGAATCTTTATGGGTAATCCAGTATGACGTTGATGTAACAGGCGGGCAGCTGCTCTCAATAGGTTCCTGGGGAGTAACCAATACAACAAGAGGAGAAAGTGCAAATGTTCTGGAACGAATTGCGGGTCCAGTTGCCTGGATGACATTTAAAGATCCGACAGGAGTTGAGGGTGCCTTAGGTACACCACAGTCAAATTACAATTCAGGCGGTCAGGGTGTCTCTCTTATGAAGAATACAGAATGGTGGCTTAACGATCTCTGGCTGAGCGACTGGGACAACGATATACGAAATGCCCCACATAATATAGTAAGGGATTTTATATATAACAATCCGAAATCTGCTTACTTCGATTCAAGTTCGGTGAAATACCCGAGCCCGACCCGGATAGCACAGCTATGGAGATGGTATCCATATCCGAGTAAGATAACAACCCCGGGTCAGCATCCCGCCGAACTGATTACAGATACAGAATCTGAAAGCTTGAGAGCTACTTCAGGATCAACATATCGTGATAATTATATGTTACGTCTTGCTGAAACGTACATGTTGAGAGCTGAAGCATACCTTGGCAAAGGAAACCTTATCAGTGCAGCTGATGACATTAATGTTGTGAGGTCAAGAGCAAATGCAAATCCTGTTGATCCGGCTGACGTGACTCTCGATTATATCCTTGATGAACGCGCCAGGGAACTGGTTTATGAGGAACCCCGAAGAATAACTCTTCATCGGACCGGTAAACTTGTGGAAAGAGTACGCAAATACAACACTCTTAATAAGGATGAAATTCAGGATTATCATGGCCTGTGGCCAATTCCTTATTCCTTTATTGAAGCCAATAAAAATGCAGTAATAAAGCAAAATCCCGGCTATTGATTTATAAAATGAAGCATATCATCCGGGTATTCAAAATCCCGGAGATATGCTTTAAATATATTCCCTGCAGTTGGTAATCTCTTATGTCCCTTCCTGAATACGGGAAGGAGTGTTTAACACTTAATTCAACATTTGTTATCAGTAAGTAAATTAATGAGATAACAAATCTCAACTATATCTGAATCCGATCAGACTTACTTTATTGAAATGGGAAAAATAAAAAGTCATCCTTTAGCCTTGTTTTCTGTCTGTCTTCTTTTAATTCTTAATTATCAATGTACAGACAGAAATGATCAGGGAGAAATCGTATTTATAGAGAATGCAAAAATAAAGCTTGGTTTTGAAAAAGCTTCCGGGAAATTTGTTGCTTTCAGCGATAAAGAGACCTCTTACGAATTTATTGAGCCGGAGGCTGTTAATAAATTGCCATGGGAAGTAAGATTTCATTCCTCAGAAGGCATAACAACCCCGACAGGAGACATTACGCCTTCCGGATTCACTTATTCAAAACCTGATCCTTTGACCATTGTATTGAAATGGAAAGGTTTTGATGGTATGAAAGGTTTTAAGATAAATGCCACAATCTCCCTGGATCAGGACAAAGCCTTATCATACTGGCAAATAAGTGTAAAGGGTACAAAAGGGAAGCAAATCGCGAATGTTGTATTCCCCAGGATTGAAGGAATAAAAGAACTTGGAGAAGAAAAATTAGTTATCCCCGGATGGACAGGGGAACTGATGAATGATCCGGGACATGAATTGCTTATGAGAAAGAGCAGAAGAATGGAGTGGATTTATCCCGGAGCTCTCTCAAGCCAGGTTTTTGGATTATATAATTCCGGGAAATATGGCTTTTATGCCTCGTGTAATGATTCTTTGTCATATACAAAGAACTTTGCGTTCGGGCTCGATACTCTAAATACTCTTGTATATGAAATGATCAATTATCCTGCATTGAATTCAGAATTAAAATCATGGTCACCGGTTTATGAAGGAGTAATTGGTTCTTTCAGGGGAGACTGGATCACTGTGGCAGAAATTTACAGGGACTGGGCTGTTAAACAGAAATGGGTGACTGACAGCAGGTTAAAGAAAGGATCTGTTCCGCACTGGCTTGAGAATACTGCTTTATGGGTCTGGAACAGGGGAAGATCTGATAATGTTCTTAAACCTGCAGTGGAACTGAGTAAGAAATCTGGTTTACCGGTGAGTGTATTCTGGCACTGGTGGCATAATAATTCATATGACGAATTTTTACCGGAGTATATTCCCCCCCGGGAAGGCAAGAGATCTTTTACGGATGCTGTTTTATCGGCTCAGAAGGAAGGTGTAAGATCAATTGTATACATGAATGCAATACAATGGGGAGAATCGACGAAAAGCTGGAAGACTGAAAATGCATCGCCTTATGCTATCAGGGATATAAACGGAAATATGAATTCTCATGTATATAACATTTTTACAGGAAACTCTCTGACAGTCATGTGTATGGCCACACAATTCTGGCGTGATAAATATGCCTCATTGTGTGACAGTGTTGTAAATGTGTATAAGACAAATGGTGTTTACATGGATCAGGCTTGTCTGAGCTATATGTGTTATGATAAGAGCCATGGTCATGAAGCCGGTGGAGGAAATTACTGGGTTGAGGGTTTTGGCAAACTTACTGAGCAGATCAGGTCAAAAGTATCCGCTGAAACCCAGCCGGTCTTCCCGGGCGAAGGCTCAGGGGAAAGCTGGATACCATATCTGGATGCCTTTCTTACATTACAGGCGAGCAGAGAGAGATATGCCGGTGTCGGGAACATAGAATCCATACCTTTCTTCCAGGCAGTATATCATCCTTACGGAATTACATTCGGAAGTTATTCCTCACTGGTTACTCCTCCCTGGGATGAAAAATGGCCTGTTGAATATGCTCCCGAAAACCCTGAAGATTTGCTTGACAAAGAATTCAACATGCAATTCCTGATGGAACAGGCACGTTCCTTCGTGTGGGGTAATCAACCCACAATCGCAAATTATCACAGCTTCCTCAATTCTGAACGAAAGGAAGAAATAGATTACCTTCTTGATATTGCCAGATTAAGGTACATGGCATTGAAATACCTCCTGCATGGAGAATTTTGCAGAAATCCTGTGATTGATTACCCCGAAGAGGAAATTAAAATTTCGAGGTTATCTATTTATGCCGGCAGAACTCCGGGTGAAAATGTAAAGGCTTTTGAGAAAAAGGTTCCTTTATTATATGCAGGAACATGGAGAGCAGCTGATAAAAATATAGGGATCGCCCTGGCAAGTATCAGTGATCGTTCCATACCGGTCAGTTTTAGTTTTAATTCAAAAGATTATGATCTTCCTCCTCAGGGGAAAATTTATTTCACAACAATTAAAGGCAAAGAGCTTTTAGGGTCATTTACAGACGGTTCCGTCAATATTAGCCTTTTGCTTAAACCAAGGGGTTCAGGTATTATTGAAGTGGTTCCAAATATTTAATAGAAATCATAAAGTATTAACAATGGATGTATTAATTAA
>JAKLFN010000509.1 GCA_022711195.1 Bacteroidota bacterium | reverse complement strand
ATCAAGGGCTGTATCAAAATTGAAATTCCTTTGAATGAATCAAGTCAGACAGTTATAAAGGATCTTTTCAGAGACAGCCACCGGGAAAAAGTTGTACCAAAGGTTGCTGAAGCACATAAACCTGATTTTATACCGGTAAAGGAAAGAGATGATATACAGGATACCGAAGAGATAATAGAAGAATCATTATCCCTGGCTGATAAGGAAATGGAGATGATCAGGAAAGCACTCGGGAAATATGGCGGCAAAAGAAAGATGGCTGCCCATGAACTAGGGATATCCGAACGTACCCTTTACAGGAAAATAAAAGAATATGGCATTGAAATGTAAATACGGAAGGATGTACCGTAAAAAGATCTTTCTGTGCATTCTGATCGTCTCAGAAATATTTTTTCTGTCCGGCTGTAAAGTAAGTTATTCATTTACAGGAGCCAGCATCTCCCCTGAAATAAAAACAATCAGTGTGCAGTATTTTCAGAACCGCGCAAGCATAGTTCAGACCGGTCTGGGACAATACATTACGGATGCTCTTATAG
>JAKLFN010000508.1 GCA_022711195.1 Bacteroidota bacterium | reverse complement strand
AGAATTATCATAATTACCGGAAGTTAAATAAAATGAGAAGATACCTCATCTTTTTGTTTAACTGATTTTTGTTATATTTGTCGCCTGTATTTTTCAAAATCCTAATCATTATTTAATTAGTATTCAGATGGCAATTCTTCAGAGCTTGAGAGAGAAGGCGGGTCCGCTTGTGGCAGGAATAATCGGGCTTTCCCTGCTTCTCTTTGTAGTGAGTGATTTTTTCGGAAACAATAACGCCCAGCGCCGCAAGGCAGACAAATATTACCAGCTCGCCGAAATTGACGGTGAGACTGTCACATACCAGGACTATGAAGCACGGCTTCAGGACCTGGTTGAAGTTTACAAGATGTCAGGGTCATCCGAAGTGAATGAAGAGATGATGCAGAGCCTCAGGGAACAGGTATGGCAGCAGATTCTCTCCGAGAAGCTGATGGGGAAAACCTACAAGCAGACCGGCCTCGGTGTAAGTCCCGATGAGGTGGAGATGCTGGTCTTTGGCGAGAATCCTCATCCTATTGTCAGACAGCTTTTCACCG
>JAKLFN010000507.1 GCA_022711195.1 Bacteroidota bacterium | reverse complement strand
GGCCCGGAACTTGGCTATACGCTCCCGGGAATGACGATAGTGTGTGGCGACAGCCACACATCAACGCATGGGGCATTCGGTACAGTTGCTTTCGGAATAGGCACAAGCGAGGTCGAAATGGTGCTTGCCAGTCAGTGCATTATTCAGCCGAAACCAAAAAAGATGAGAATCACTGTAAACGGCAGCCTTCAAAAAGGGGTTACTTCCAAGGATATTATCCTGTATATAATCTCCCGCTTATCTGCCGGGGGTGCAACCGGTTATTTCGTTGAATACAGCGGTACGGCAATTGAGTCACTGAGCATGGAAGGCAGAATGACTGTATGCAATATGAGCATAGAGATGGGAGCCCGCGGAGGGCTGATAGCTCCCGACATGAAAACCTTCGAATATCTGTCGAAAGTGCTGCCGGCTGATCTGAAGCCTGATTTCAATTCTCTTGTAAAAGGCTGGATGAAGCTTAAGACAGATAAGGAAGCAGTATTCGATCTTGAAAAGGAATTTGATGCAGGTGATATTAAGCCGATGATCACTTACG
>JAKLFN010000506.1 GCA_022711195.1 Bacteroidota bacterium | reverse complement strand
AGATGCGCATAATAAATGCTGTTGAGCAGCTTGAGAAAACTAAATTCAAATCAGATTTCAGGAGAAAATATATTACTGTATTCAGTGCAGCAGCAGGAATTCTGATAATCGCAGCTACCTGGTTCTTTCTTAACCGCAACAGAGAGCCTTCCGACACATTCACTGATCCTGCACTGGCTTATGCTGAAACAATGAGAATACTTAATGAAGTATCAAATAAGCTTAACAGCGGTACAGAAGCGCTGAAACCTGTAGTTCACCTGACCGGTACCATAAGAGACGGTATGAGATCTGTTGACAGATCATTATCTTCAATTACAGCGGGATTGAGAAAAGCCGGCCTGTCAGGTAATTTTAATGAAGTAGTTAATAATCAGTATACTGATAAAAATATTAAGTAAAATGAAAAGATATAGTTCAATTATACTTGCGATACTGATAAGTCAGGCAGTATTTTCACAAATGGGCCCAATAGATGCTTTGTTTAATAAATACTCTGAAAAGGAAGGATTTACATCGATATACATTTCAGGAAAAAT
>JAKLFN010000505.1 GCA_022711195.1 Bacteroidota bacterium | reverse complement strand
CAGTTTCAGAAATTGAGATAGTCCGGTATAGGCCATAATAACTGATTTATAAAGGTCTAAATATACCTAATAAGGATAAAACTGCAGTATAAGGGGAGTTGAAAAGAATTTTCATTAAGGGTTATAAAACAATAATGGGAACTAATCCTTAAGAGTAGTTCCCATTCATCGTCATCGGCCGAGGCTGATAACGAAGTCAGATTACTGTTATTCCGGCCGGCTGCCTGCTGATACAAGATCTGCATTGCAACCCCTGGCTTTCGGGTTAAGCCTGTTACAGCAGAACCCTCCGGCTGTCCTTTCTTCCCCGCCGTTAGGCGGAGTTTTCCGGGACGAAGTGTCATTCAGGCTCCTCTGCTCGTTTCCCGAAGGAAGCGGCTTCAGTTTCAGATAACTTACGGCCGAAGCTTTCTGTTTTCTGAGGCCCTGTGACTCAATCACTTAAAGAACGTTTCCGTTTTCCGGTGATCTGCTGAACATCGGGGGCGCGGAGTCCCCTGGCTCAGACTTCGGCTCTCCTGCTGTGCAGGCCCGGAGGCCT
>JAKLFN010000504.1 GCA_022711195.1 Bacteroidota bacterium | reverse complement strand
CGGGACTGAGATTCGGCATTGTCGTGGCCGACTGGAACAGTGAGGTCACACATTCCCTTCTTAACGGTGCCGTCAGCACCCTCCTTCGTCACGGTGTGGCGGATGATGACATAATTGTCAGGCATGTGCCGGGGACTTTTGAGATCACCCTGGGGGCTCAATGGATGGCAGAGTATGAAGATCTTGACGGTGTCATATGCCTGGGATGCGTCATACAGGGCGAAACACCCCATTTCACTTATATCTGTGAAGGGGTAACCCAGGGCATCACCCAGCTGAATCTCGATTATAACATACCTTTCATCTTTGGTGTCCTCACCACCCTGAACCTGCAGCAGGCCCTTGACCGTTCAGGCGGCAAGCACGGTAATAAGGGCGACGAAGCGGCTGTGACTGCCATAAAGATGGCGGCTCTTCAGAGGCTGATGGAAAAATAATTCCTATAAGCTTTCGTGATCTTCCCCTGCGCTGATACGCTGCGAAGGCGGGAGCATTTATTATGCCCCGTGCTGAAGTGAAGGTGCGGCATCATGAGGCACTATCTC